>CAZHSA010000348.1:0-4213 GCA_964535135.1 uncultured Kordia sp. | reverse complement strand
TTCGTTGGCAATACGCATGTACAATGGAATGTCTAAAGCGTTATGGTGTGTGATAAATGGTCGGGCCGAAGCTCCACCAGGAATCGGTTGTAAAATTGGTGTTTCTACTTCAAAATAACCAGCTTCATTAAAAAAGTTACGCATTGCGTTGAATAACTTTGTACGCTTTACAAACACTTCTTTTACTTGCGGATTTACTACCAAATCAGCATAACGCTGACGATAACGTTGCTCAGGATCATCAAACTTATCATACACAACGCCATCTTTTTCTTTTGGTAAAGGAAGTGGACGCAATGCTTTGCTCAATACGGTAAAGTTTTTCACCATCACAGTTTTTTCGCCCACTTTCGTTGTGAACAATTCACCTTCAATCCCAATAAAATCGCCAATATCTAATAACTTTTTATACACGTCATTATAATGTGATTTATCTTCTCCTGTACAAATTTCGTCTCTATTAAAATACACTTGAATTCTTCCGTCCGCATCTTGTAATTCGGCAAAAGAGGCAGAACCTTGAATACGACGCGACATCAATCTTCCTGCAATTATCACCTGTTTACCTGCTGCAAATGTGTCTTTTACCTGTTTCGAAGTGTGATTTACAGGATATAGATTTGCTGGATACGGGTTAATGCCGAGTTCGCGTAACTTTGAAAGTTTTTCTCTACGAACGATTTCTTGCTCTGATAATTGCATAATATTATATGTAAATTTAAGTTCGCAAAGATAAATACATTTCATTAGTATACCAATGTATTGATTTGGAAATATTTGAAGTCACAAAACTTTGTAAATACCCGATTCCTGTAACTTTTTGCTGGTTTTCAAGTCTTACAAGTATCATCAATCATCAAACAAAAAGTAATATGAGTATATGGAGAGTATTGTTGGCAATTATTTTTCCGCCCTTATCTGTAGTCGATAAAGGTTGCGGATCTATGATAATTGTCTTTATTTTGTGGATATGCGGATGGGTTCCTGGAACGATTGCTGCATTAGTTATTGTAAACAATCCAAACCGATAAATTAAATTAATAAAATTAATATGAAAAAAATGTATTTCGCAGTACTTATTGTATTGCTCACTTTTTGCACTAGTTGCGAATTCTCGGAAACTATTTACATCAACGAAGATGGAACTGGGAAAATGTCTATGTATTTAGATGGGTCTGAGTTAATGCCAATGATGAAAGGGCAAATGCCACCAGAAATGTCAGAACCGATTGATTCTTTAATTTCATTTAAAGAAATTATGAGTTCTCAAAAAGCAGCTATTGTTAATCTGTCAAAAACAGATCAAGAAATGATTAAAAGCTTAGAAAAATTGAATGTGCATGTAGTGGTTGATGCTGACAAAGACAAGTTGAATGCAGATATGTATATGGATTTTAGCACCATCAATGATTTACAAAATTTATTTGATGCGTTTAGTGCCATTGGAAAATTAGCGCAAACTGGAATGCCCGCAGGATCTGTGTCGCTTTCTAGTACAAATTCAGACGATGTTATGACAATGGATTATACGTTTAAAAACAATAAATTTAAGCGTTGGTTACGTGTTGTTGATAACAAATTATTAGATTCTTTAAGAGGACAATTAGGACAAGCACAAATGATTTTGGCTTCGTCAAGTTATAAATTAGATTATCATTTTCCTCGAAAAATTAAAACAGTTTCCACAAAAGATGCAGTTGTTGGAGAAGATGGTAAAAGTGTTACTGTAACTGTTAATGCATTAGATTTCATTAACGATCCAGAAATTTTAAATATGGAAGTTGAATTGGAAAAATAAAATTCACACTTACACTAAAACAAAAGAGGAATTACGAAGTTGTAATTCCTCTTTTTTTGTTGTTAGCAAGTTACACAAACACTCATGCATCTTGTTCCGCATGATCTTGTTACACAAACTGCTGGATTTAATGAATGAATTGTTTTAATAGTAATTGTAACGCTAGGGCAAATTGCCGAAATTGCGTTTGCTGCTTGCTGATCTTGTAAACCTCCTGTAATGGTTGCAACATTACTTTTTTGTAAGGATAATGACTTTAATGATTTTTTCTTCATGATCTATTATTTTTTGTTTCAAGGCAAAGAACTTCAAAGTTGTACAACTACAAAAGGGTACTTTCACTAAAATCAATACAGGAAAACACTAGGGCTAAAAGAGGTTTTTTCTGAGATTTTAAATTTGTACTCTATAAAAAAAACCTGTTTGAATCTAATTTCAAACAGGTTCGTGTTGTGTAAATATTTATGTAGTTTCTATTTTAAATAGAATCAGCTTTAAAATAATTATAGCTTGCTCTTGGAGCAGCACCACCTAGCTGTTGATAAACTCCAGTTTTGTAATAAAATCCACTTCTAACATTTGAATTCAACCAGTTGTTTTTTACTGTAAAAGTCATTCTTCTTGTTAACCAAGGACGTGTATCATTTTTTGCAAATACTTCTACTTTATTTCCTGAGCTCAATACTTTTAATTCAATATAAATTCTTTCTCCGTCTTTGAAATCTATTAAATCATGACTTTCATCAGAACCTCCTTTATTGTAAGTATGTGCAAATGTTACTCTGACTTTGTTTCTTTGTGTAGTAGCATCTACGCGAAGTAAGGGTCTTGAGTTCGTAATGTTTGAAGCATGTCTGTTATGAATTTGCCCTATTGTAACTCCTTTGTTTTGACTAGAAGAACTCTTAGGGACATTTTCAAGAATCATAGTAAATCGTAATGCAGAATAATCGTTCAAGGAAACTTCTTTATTACTTCCAAATTTTAATTCCGTTCTCGAACCTGACGCACCTGGAGATTTTAATACCATATATCCCCAACACGTATTAAAATAATTTGTATTACAATGATTATTAGCGCTAGTTTCTCCATTCAAGGTAGCACCACTTCCTCTATTTTCAATAATCATATTATTTATTGGTGGATGCAGGCTAGACGGTTTTTGATTACAAGTGTCACATGCTGCCTTTGCAGTCACTTCTTTTGTTGTTTCCTTTACAGCGGCGTCTTCTAATACGTCAACATCTTCCTTAGCACAAGAATAAGGAAGTGCCAATGCTAAAAGTAGCATCAATTTCATGACTTTTTTGGTCTGTGTTTTGATTTTTTCTTTCATTTTAAAGTAATTTAGATTAATAAATAATTGGTTTACCAAAATGGTTAACCAAATTGGTTAACCAATATTACAACAAATAAAAAAACTAGCTGTAGAGGTATACCATAAAAAAAGTATGGTTTATATTAGATGTGATCTTGGAAAATTTGTCGTATATTCTTTCTTTTTTTGAACTTAATTTTTTAAATTATTATTTACATAAAGAATGACTATTTATTTCATTCAAGGGAAATCTCTTTTTGCAAAATATCGTATTTTTGCTACAAGAAATTATGGAAACATTGAACAAAACAATTCACGTACAGGATTTAGGTCCAAAAGATTATAAAGAAACGTGGGATTTTCAAGAAGCGTTATTCAAAGAAATTGTAGATACAAAAATTAAGAATCGCCGTGAAGATGCTGGGTTGACTACAAAAAATCACTTTTTGTTTGTGGAACATCCGCATGTATATACCTTGGGGAAAAGCGGCGATATTTCGAATTTGTTGTTGGATGAAACACAGTTGAAAGCGAAAGGCGCTACGTTTTACAAAATAAATCGTGGTGGCGATATTACGTATCACGGTCCTGGACAAATTGTAGGCTATCCGATTTTAGATTTGGAAAATTTCTTTACAGATATTCACAAATACTTGCGATTGTTAGAAGAAATGATCATTCTTACCTTAGCCGAATACGGTTTGAAAGCTTCAAGGAGCGAAGGCGAAACTGGCGTTTGGCTCGATGTTGGTACGCCATTTGCGCGAAAAATTTGTGCTATGGGCGTTCGGGCAAGTCGTTGGGTAACCATGCATGGTTTTGCACTTAATGTAAATGCCGATTTAGGGTATTTTGATTTAATGATTCCCTGCGGAATAAAAGGAAAAGCTGTTACTTCTTTAAATGTGGAATTGGGAAAAATAGAAGTTCCAATGGATGAGGTGAAAGAAAAATTATTGAAGCATTTCTCGCAGCTTTTTGAGGCGGAATTGATAAAACAAAAAACCGAGGCTTAAGCCTCGGTTTTTTGTTTAAAATCTTAATACTCCAAACCAAAATAATCCATTACCGCGTAATAATCATTAATATCGACACCG
>CAZHSA010000347.1:0-4223 GCA_964535135.1 uncultured Kordia sp. | reverse complement strand
GCAGGAATTACATTGGGAGAAGATGGTGCTACGCATCAAATTTTAGAAGATATCGGTTTGATGAAAATGTTGCCTGGCATGACCGTAATTAACACATGTGATTACAATCAGACAAAAGCGGCTACCTTAGCAATTGCAGAACATCATGGACCTGTATATTTGCGTTTTGGGCGTCCGAAAGTAGCAAACTTTACGCCTGCTGATCAAAAGTTTGAAATTGGAAAAGCAGTACAACTTACTGAAGGAACTGATGTAACTATTGTGGCAACAGGACATTTGGTTTGGGAAGCATTGCAAGCAGCAGAAACATTAGAAAAAGCTGGTATTTCTGCGGAAGTAATTAACATTCACACTATAAAACCATTAGATGAGGAAGCTATTTTGACTTCTGTAGCAAAAACAGGTTGCGTGGTAACTGCGGAAGAACATAATTTCCTTGGTGGATTGGGTGAAAGTGTATCGCGCACATTGGCATTACACCATCCAACACCACAAGAATTTGTGGCAACAAATGATACTTTTGGAGAATCAGGAACACCTGCACAGTTAATGGAAAAGTATGGATTGAATGCAGCAGCTATTGTGAAAGCTTCGCATAAAGTTATTGGTAGGAAATAATAATAAAAAAGTTAAGCATGTCATTTCGCGCTACAGCGGAATGCATTGAATGTATACTAAAAGTTAAAATAAAATCGTTTCTATAACTATAACATAAAACATTGACATTATGAAAAACAACCTATTATGCTTGATACTTCTGTTGACTTCAGCAACTTGCTTTGCACAATTTGGAGTAAAAGCAGGATTAAACTTCAGCTCAAATGGAGAATTGCGCGAAATTGTAACTGCAGGAGAAAATATTTTAGAAGATCGCGGTGACTCAAAAATCGGATATCATGTTGGTGCGTATTATGAATTCAATTTTAGCAAATTATATTTACGTCCAGAAGTTGTATACACAAAAACACAAAGTGAGTACGGTTCTAGCAATTACGACATGTCTAAGATTGATGTACCAGTTTTATTAGGTATTGATGTTATTGGACCGTTGAGTCTTTTTGCGGGTCCAGCTTTTCAATATACGCTAGATAATGGTTTGGATGATGTCAATATTTCTGATGTAGAAAATGATATTACGGTTGGATTCAATTTTGGAGCCGCTGTAAAATTCGGAAACATTGGATTGGATGTTCGTTATGAAAGAGGTTTTACACAGAATGAAGCGAGTATTTTAGATTCTAATAATGTTCGAATCGGAACTTTAGACTCTAGACCAAGTCAATTGATTTTTAGTTTATCGCTCAAACTATAAAACGAAATTACATACTATAAAAAAAAGCACTTCTTTACGGAAGTGCTTTTTTTATATGATATGGATTTTATAAATCTATCTAGTTTGCGTCTAAATAATCTGGGATTCCGTCGCCGTCTGTATCTGTTAACACTACTGTTGTGATCGTAATTACACCATCGCTATCAGTATCTCTCGTTTTCACGATTTCGTTAGCAGCGTATGTAGGTTCCATTTCTCCTGGATTCACAGTATATGATTTAAGCTCTACTTCATTGATAGTTTGAGTTCCGTCACCATCATCATCAGAATCTCTATAATTTGGGAAACCATCACCATCTGTATCATCATTAGATACATCATTATCATTATCTAAATCTTCCATAGACGATAATATACCATCTGGCTCGATATCCAAAAACGTTGTGTCATAAACACTAAATGAGAAAATTAATGGCGAATATTCTGGAATTCCTGGTTCAATTAAGTTAAAATATCCCATTCCAGAAGGAATGAAAATCGCGCCAATTCCACCATTTCTAGGTTGTAAAAATCCGTTACCGTCTTCAACAATACTTTCTGCTGTTTTAAATTCAGGCAATCCTAATTGAAAACCTCTTACTGTACTTGCTGCAGCACTTACTAATGGAATCTGAATTCGCGTCAAGCGCAAGTCGAATGTTTCTAAATCTAACAATTGTCCGTGATATACCAAATCGACTTCATCAAAACTTGTATACGACTTTCCGCCACCTTCACGTACTTTCAATACATAATACTTATATTCTACATCCAAAAACGTAGTGGTGCGCACTTCTACTTGATTAATTAATGGAGTTTTATCGGCGTTTACACCAGCAATTGTATCAAAAACAATACGCACAGCATCATTGGCCGAACTTTCAAGGTTTACCAAATCAAAATCCTCATAATTATAAAAATGCGTATTTAAAAACGCTAGCAAAGCCGCGTCATCTTCAACTTGTTGTTCACCTCTATCACGTAATTCTGCAAATGCAACTGGATCGTCATCTCTTTTACACGAAAAAACAATTGCAATTACGGCTATTGTTAAAAATGCAAATTTTACAAACTTCATCATTGTTTTTTAAATTTTGGGGTGCAAGATACAATTTTATCCTACTTTTGTATATTCTTTAACGCAGTTTTTAGATATTTTGTATGAGGATCGATAAATACTTATGGTGCGTGCGCTATTTCAAGACTCGAAATATAGCGACAACCGCTTGTAAAAAGGGACATGTAAAGGTAAATGGAGCAACGGTAAAACCATCACGAGAAGTGTATGCAACGGACAAATTAGAGGTTAGAAAAGAGCAAGTTACACGACATTTAACGGTGCTTGATATTCCCAAAAGTCGCGTTGGTGCAAAACTAGTTGATATCTATCGTGTAGATACAACTCCGAAAGAAAACTACGAACATTTAGATTTATTAAAACACGCCAAAGATCATTATCGCAAACAAGGAACTGGACGACCTACTAAGAAAGATCGTCGTGAAATTGATGAATATCTAGATGATACGCTTGACGGTGAAGAAAGTAATGCTTAATTTTACTCGCTTATTGAGCATTCTTAATTCAAAGGAGTTGACTTAAATTTATAAACGTATGACTGTCACAGGAAATATTATACTAAACCATCAACAAATACAGCATAAAACACGTCGCATTGCGTATCAAATTTTGGAATCGAACGTAGATGAAAAAGAAATTATTATTGCTGGAATTGCCAAAAATGGATTTGTATTTGCTCAAAAAATAAAAGCGGAGTTAGAAAAAATTACGGATGCTATTATTACGTTGTGTGAAGTGTACATTGACAAACAAAACCCGTTGACTACTGTGACAACTTCCATTACAAAACAAGCCTACATCAACAAACCTTTGGTACTGATTGATGATGTATTGAATTCTGGCACGACTTTAATTTACGGCGTGAAGCACTTTTTAGACGTTCCTTTAAAGAATTTTAAAACTGCGGTACTTGTGAACAGAAATCACAAGAAATATCCTATAAAAGCCGATTTTAAAGGAATTTCGTTGTCTACTTCCATCCAAGAACATATTGATGTCGTATTTGCGGAAGAAGATACAGCGTATTTGATTTAATTTTGATTGGTGGATTTGCTGTTTTTTTTGTGGATTTGTCAATTTGATGATTTGTTTCACTCACAACTCACAACTCATAAATCTAAACTACAATCATTCTAATTTCTGCAACTATAGTTTCAATAGTTTTCTTATCTGTCAAAACGGTATGTGTTGCTTGTTGATAAAAAGTATTCCGTTCAAACAAATGCTTTCCTATAAACTCTGGTAAATCTTCATCAGAAATTGCGCGTATCAGCGGTCTCTTTGCTTTTTCATCCTTAACTCTATTGATGATTTCTGGAATCGACGTTTGCAAATAAAAAGTCTGTGGTGTGTACTTATGAATCAAATCCATATTATTGGCATAGCATGGTGTACCGCCACCTAAAGAAAGAATCATTGGCGTTTGCTTCTTTAACACTTCTTCCAAATACAAATGCTCTTTCATTCGGAAATAGATTTCTCCTTTCGTTTCAAAAATCTCAGGAATCGTTTTTCCTTCTTTGGTTTCAATATATTCGTCTAAATCAAGCACAGGAATATCTAATGCTGTTCCCAATAATTTTGAAACAGCACTCTTTCCACTTGCCATATATCCTAAAAGTACAATTGTCATTTCTTCTATTATAAATAATTTATTTTTAAGCCCTTACAAAAATCATAAAAAAAAAGACAAATTTATATTAAAAAAGACTTGAAAAATAAAATTATGATGTTATATTTGCACCCGCATTCAAGGAATTATTTCTAGTTCCTTTTTGAATGACCTGGTAGCTCAGTTGGTAGAGCATCTCCCTTTTAAGGAGAGGGTCCTGG
>CAZHSA010000346.1:0-4259 GCA_964535135.1 uncultured Kordia sp. | reverse complement strand
GACATCAATAAAGTAGATTTAGAAGACGAAAGTTACAGCACGTATAAAATGTTCAGAGTAAAGCAATTAAATGATACTATTGCTTCTTTTGAAAGTCAGTTTGATCAGAAAAAAATTAGTTTTGGTAATACTATGTACAAGCGTACTGGAATTGTCATCATTGAAAAAGATACGGCCAATCGTGTCTCGTTGGATGCGATCAAAAAAACAGACAATCTACTGAAATCACTAACACTGAAAAATCAAAAACGTGTGTTGGATATTTCCATAAAAAGTATCAAAGGACATCGAAACACCCTTACCAATAAAGACATTCGCTTTAAGCGTGCTGAAAAAAAAATCAATCATCAAAAAATATATTTACATGACAAATTTGCTGTTGCCATTGCTTGTATCATTCTGTTCTTTGTGGGCGCACCTTTAGGCGCTATTATTCGTAAAGGCGGAATTGGGTTGCCAATGGTTATTGCCATCTGTTTATTCTTGGCGTATCACTTTATTGGAATCTTCGGAAAAAACAGTGCCGAAGACGGCAGTATTCCTCCGTGGCTGGGAACCTGGCTTTCAACGATGATTATGTTACCGCTGAGTATTTACTTTACACGTAGAGCTACTTCCGATCAAGGATTGTTTAGTTTCTCTTTAAAAGGATTTTTTGTAAAACTCAATGAGGATGAAGATGAAGAAACTGATGTACTTCATGAATTGGCTGAAATTACAGCAACTGATAGAAAAAGTACTGAGAAATTTAAAGCATTAAGTGATATTGGACTAATGGATGTTGTTAAAAACTATCGTCAGTTTAACTATACTGAAGGCGAACGCAGTGTAGCAATTGGTTTATTAGAAGATCGCGGAATTTCACAACGCCGTTTAAAAGTATTAGGTTTCTTTGAAAACAAGCAATATACAAAAGCACAAGAAGCATTCAGTAAATTCAAGAAAAATTCCAAAAAAGCACTTCTATATTATATTCCAACTTTACTAATTGGAATTACATTGCCTATTTTGAATAATAATATTGAAATGGCTCTTTGGCTCGCTATCACATTATTAGTTATCACAATTGTTTGCACATTATTATACATATATTTCTTATTGAAATCTTTCTTCAACTATCAAGCATTATATGAAGCGCTAGATAACAAACTTGAATTTGCAGGAATTTTAGCTTTTCTACTTTTAGGATTACCGCTATACTTTGTTGCGTATTTCTATACTTTACGAAATGCAAAAGATCAAATGAAACAATTGAATTAAATTCAATATAGCTATAAGTTATACTTTCATAAATCTTTACCATTCTTTATTCTATTTTTTTTCATTAGAATGATTATTTTTGTGAGCAAATTATACAACTCATGACAACGTCAACTACAAAAGTGAAAACAAACACACAATTAGACAGCATTCACGAAGCTATTGAAGATATCCGCCAAGGAAAAGTAATCATTGTAGTTGATGATGAAAACCGTGAGAATGAAGGTGATTTTTTAGCTGCGGCTGAAATGGTTACTCCCGAAATGATCAACTTTATGGCAACACATGGTCGCGGATTAATTTGTGCGCCTTTAACAGAAAATCGCTGTAAAGAATTACAATTAGGCATGATGGTGAGCAACAACACCGATCCGATGGAAACCGCTTTTACCATTTCGGTAGACTTGAAAGGAAACGGTGTTACTACGGGTATTTCTGCTTCCGATCGTTCCAAAACGGTACAAGCACTCATTGACAAATCGACACGACCGTTTGATTTAGCACGTCCCGGACATATTTTCCCATTAAAAGCGAAAGAAGGTGGCGTATTGCGTAGAACTGGTCACACAGAAGCTGCTATTGACTTTGCCCGTTTGGCTGGCTTGCAACCTGCAGGAGTTATCGTAGAAATCATGAATGAAGATGGAACCATGGCACGCTTACCACAATTACTAGAAGTTGCTAAAAATTTCGATCTTAAAATTGTTTCTATTGAAGATTTAGTTGCCTACAGAATGGAGCATGATTCTTTGATTGAAAAGAAAGAAGATTTTAATGTACAAACGCGTTTTGGAGATTTCCGCATGCGTGCGTATTTACAAACAACCAATAATCGTGTACACATTGCTTTAACCAAAGGAAGTTGGACAAACGACGAACCTGTATTGACACGTATCAATTCTACATTGGTAAACGACGATGTGTTAGGAACGCTTACGAACAATGCTGATAAAAAATTGGACGACATGTTCCGCTTGATCAATGAAGAAGGCAAAGGAGCCATTATATTCATCAACCAAGATCACAGTTCTTTAAATTTATTACACAGAATCAAAGAATTGAAAGCTTTACAAAGTGATGGAGAATACAAAGCACCAAAAATAAAAATGGATTCCAAAGACTTCGGAATTGGCGCGCAAATTCTACATGACATCAATATTAGCAAGATTAAATTAGTTACGAACACACATCAAGAAAAACGTGTCGGAATGATTGGCTACGGTTTGGAGATTGTAGATTATGTATCTTATTAAATAGATCGCTTTGCTGTTAGCGCGCACTTTGTGCTGTTGGAACGCTACGCTGTTAGAACGCGCTTCGCGCTTTTAGACTTGCTCTCTCTTGTGAAATGTTTTTATTATTAAATATTCTTTGAAATAAAAACGATTCGTGAATTCGTGATGAAAACTTAGAAAATTAGACGTGCTTCGCTGTTAGAGCGCGCTTCGTGCTGTTGGAACGCTACGCTGTTAAATTTTATGTTGAACTTATATTAAAGTAAAAATCCAGAAAACTCAAGATCTTCTGGATTTTTTTTGGTTACTAACAACCAATAGTACTTGCAAGACAATCTTTCGTTATACCTACGGTATCTGTTGGTTTTGTTGGACCTACCGTAAATATACAAGTTACATTGTCCATTTTTGTATTACAAGCATTCCAAGACACACAAAAATTTGCTCCAGTCAGATCGCATTTGAATGCTGTAGCTGGATCTGGAAGTGAAACATCTCCTCCATAAATTGATTGATCTTGAATTCTTGAAATTGCCTTTTTGTTTAACTGTAGTTTTTTTAGGTTTCTTTTTTTCATGTTTTACTTATTTTGGTTAATTATCGTACAATGATATAAAACCGTTATAAGAAAAAACGTTCTAATTGTGTAATAAGCACTTAAAGTTGTGTAAATGGTTTACGCATAGGATTCGCCATTCCTGTAAGAATACAGTACTATTAGAACAGCTTAGAATTAGAAGCTGCTTGTATTCTTAGGCTAGACCTAAACTCAAAAAACTGTTGATTCCCTATACTGACAACGACACTGCTGCTGTAATCACTTCGCGCATTTTTGTTGCTCGCGCATGAACTTCTTCTGCAGTCCAAGACATTTTGATTAAGCATGAAATATTGCGCGCAATGTAATGATCAGACTGATCGAAGGTTTTGGTGTCTAAATACTGCATTCCTTCTTTTACTTCCGTAGAAATCGGATACAGCGACTTTAAGTCTTTTAAATGTTCCCACTTGCGAATGTAATGCCAGTTATTGTCGTAGTAATGAAAACAAACATCAATACCATTTTCTTTAAAACCAGCCATTACGGTGCGAGCAGTTTCTAAATCGGGTAAGAAAAAATTTAGAAACGCACAACTTTCTACACCACCTTCAGGAACAGTTCTAAACGTAACTTCAGGAATGTCAGCCAAAGCTTCTCTCAATATTGTATAATGTTTCTTCTGAATGTCTAAAAATGCTGGCAAACGACGTACTTGTGCCAAACCAACTGCTGCATTCAGTTCTGAGATTCTAAAATTATATCCTAAAACTGGATGTGTTTCTGCTCCACGATCGTTTCCAATATGATCATGTCCATGATCGCTATACTGATCAGCACTTATAGCGTATTTACTAGTATTTGTAATGATAGCGCCTCCTTCTCCACAAGTCATTGTTTTTACGAAATCGAACGAAAAACAACCTACATCACCAATAGTTCCTAGTGCTTTTCCATTGTACGTGCCGCCAATTGCTTGACACGCATCTTCAACCAAAATTAAATTGTGCTCGTCACAAATCGCTTTGAGTTCGCCTAAGTTTGCCATACTTCCGCACATATGCACTGGCATAACTGCTTTTGTTTTTGGCGTGATAGCCTTGCGAATTGCTTCAGGATCTAGCGTTAATGTATCATCAATATCAACCAACACAGGAATAGCGCCCAACATCATAATGGCTTCAAAACTAGCTACAAACGTGAATGTTGGCATAATTACCTCATCG
>CAZHSA010000345.1:0-4299 GCA_964535135.1 uncultured Kordia sp. | reverse complement strand
TACTTCTTCTACTTCTTCTTCTACACGTTGATCGAGCACTAATTTTCGCCCTATACAACTTACTAATATAGCCAATTCTGGCTTATGTTCTCGTAATTCCAATGCTTGTGAAGCTGCTTTTTCAGATGCATCTACGATATTATCAACATTTGTCATCATCAACTGAACACGCGAATTTTCAAGAATATCACCAGCCAAAATCATAGAGTTTTCTTCTTCGTCAATGTTTAAAATAGTGCGCACAATGGACTGTTTTTCATCCGTCGATTTTACCTTGAGTGGATACAATAATGCTGCAGCTGGCAATTCTTTTGATTTTTCACCTAAGTATTTTTTATACAAATCCAACGCAGGTTTGTTGTCTAGTTCATACAATACGTTTGATTTTGATTTGGTGACAATTCGTTCAGGACCAAAAGGCGTCCAACCGCCATTGATAGAAAAACTCACTTCTAGCGTTTCTCCATACAAGCCAATCGCTACAATTTCACCCGATTTTGGGAGTTCGTTATGCGAAGCCAGCGTTTTTTCAAATCGGGCAGCATCACCACACAAAGCGCCTGTAATAAGTATGTTATCGTCTATCGCAGCATTCATTCCTAAAGTCAACTGACTTCCGTTGATAAAACTTCCTTCTGAGACAATAAACACATGTTTGAGTCCTTTTTTGTAAAGCTGATTGATCAGATTTTTTCCAGTTTCATAACTGTCTGCTTTAACATTATTTTCAAAAACATTCGCTGTTTTTATTTCATAGTGACTTTTTTCAAATTCAATTGCTGTAAGCGTAATACTTTCGTCATCGACATATTGCGATGTAATGTCGCCAGCAGTAGAACCAAACACAAATTCGCCGTCGGGAAACAACGAACGCACTTCTTTAAGAATGCTTTCGCTTTCCAACATGTATCTATTTCCAAACACCAGTACCAATGGCTTTTGAAGTGGAATATCTTCACTGAGATACTGCCAATCAGACTGTGTTGTTTTTTTGAGTTGTACTGTTTTCATTCAATATTTTTTTATCGTAAAGAAAAACGTAGTGCCTTGACCTAGTTCACTTTCTAACCAAATATTTCCTTCATACAAATCCACAATTTTTTTCACAATCGACAAGCCAATTCCTGTAGATTCTTTGCTTTTATTGAGCGCATGAAAAATTTTAAAGATACGATCGTGGAACTTTTTTTCGATACCAATTCCGTTGTCGCGCACCGAAAATTGATAGAATGATGGTTCTTCTACAAAATCAATTTCCACAATTCCGTTGTCTTTGTCACAAAACTTAATAGCATTGCTCATTAGGTTTTGAAACAGTTGTTGAAACTTGGTAGGATCGCCTTTTACAGTAGGCATTTTTTTCAACACATGTATAGAAATATGCTCAGGAACGAATAGCAAACGGTTCAAATCGTCCATGGTTGTATTCAAATCTACCTTTTCTAATTTATTAGTTTCTGAGCCTGCACTTGAGTATTCTAAAATATTGGAAATCAATCGTTCCATTGTTTCCAAAGTGTCTTCAACCAAGGTGAAATTTTGCAATGTTTCGGCATCAAGTTTCCCTTCATTATCAGATTTTATCCAAGAAATTAAAGCATCAATACTGCGCAGTGGCGATTTTAAATCGTGCGAAACAATGTGTGCGTATTCGTATAGTTCTTTGTTGCTTTTTTCGAGCTGTTTTAAAATTTCTTCTTTCTGCTTTTCCAGATTTTTTAACTCCGTAATGTTTCGAATAATTCCTTGTGCAGCGATGGGTTTGTTTTGTTTATCAAAAATCAAACTGGCATTAATTTGAACCCAGCGTACTTCATTATTTTTTCGCACAATACGTGCTGTATAGTTAGAAAATCGTCCTTTTTCAACCAATTCATTAAACGATTCAAAAGCATAATTTACATCTTCAGGATAAATTAAATTGGTAACATTTAAGGGTTCTTTGGAAATATCATACCCAAAAAGTTCGGAAGCAGCATCGTTCATTCGCAACGCATTTCCTGCCAAATCCATAACCAAATACGCATCTATTATATTCTCAAAAACACCTGCTAATTGCGATGATTTCTCGCTAACAGATGCTTCTAGTTTGGCATTAGAGACTTTTAACTCTTCAGATAAAACATATAATTCTCTCGATTTATCTTCCAGAATTTTCTCGGCGGCGCGTCGTGCAGCCTTTTCACGTTTTAAGGCGCGTTGTAATATGTCAATTTGTTCTTGACTCATTCATTTTTGTTAATGATGAATTTTACCTCGGTTCCGTCTTCTTTGATCTTTTCTAACATAATTTCGGCAGAACTATTGAAATGCTCAAACGTTTTGTTCATTAAACCCAATCCAAAATGATGCATTGCTCGGCTCGATTTATAAATCATTGTGAGTGATGTTGCGGTTTTATTGACTACAATAAATGTAGGCAATTCGGCATCAGGATAAATTTTGCGGACTTCTACATGGATGTGGTTTTCGATAGAAGATAACATTTCAATAGGATCATTATAGGTAGCTAATAAGCCTGGATAGCTGTCTTCAATGACGCTAAAAAAATGTTCGGCGTACGTAAGTAATAAGTCGTCAATGGAAATATCAGTATTGCTGCTTAGGTTTTGTAGTAATTGCAACATTTCTGAAAAACGATACGTTCCAATGGCTGTATATACACCTTCAGATTCTAATTTGGATTGTGTAATGATTTTATCTACCATTCCCAATCCAAACTTGTCTTCAACCAAATCTAAAAATTCTGTAAAGATGATTCCTTTCATAGCACGGTTAGGTTAAGTTCTCTTTTATTATTTGGGATAAAAAAAGGTTAGGCACTTTTTAATTCGTTAATCGACCAATAAGAAAGTGCAATTTCTATTTTAGCAACATACTCTTCATATTTTAACGGTTTTAAAATATATCCAGAAATTCCGATTCGGTAGCATTCTAAAATATCTTTTCTATTGTCGGATGTTGTTAAAATAATGGTGGGAATGTGTCGTAAATCGGGATCATTTTTTAAAATACTTAAAAATTCAATTCCGTTAATTTTCGGCATATTCAAATCAAGTAGAATGATATCGGGTAAATTTTCTTTCGTTTCTAAAATTGCCAACGCTTCTTCCGCATTCTTCGCTTCTGTAATTTCATGTTTGGCTTCTAGTAAAGAAACAGTCCGATTCATCTTCATGATTTCGATCATGTTGTCCTCGATCAATAATACGTGTAATGTGTTTTTCATTTTCCTAGTCTTCTTCAGCAATTGGAATACAATGTTACTCCATAAAAAATTAGTAAAACTTAATTGCAGTTTAACGAAGAATATGTGTAGACGAAATGCAAAAAAGTGTAGATGAAAATTTTGGAAGATGTCGTTTTTATGAGCATTTTCTAATAAAAATCAAAAACCCTTACTAAGTTCATAATAAGGGCTTTAAATATTTATAAGTTGAATTTCTTCTTTAGTTTTTGGCTTTCCACGACAGTGTACAGTGCGTATAAAAGTGCACCGACAAAAGCAAATTTCCACAGAATACCGCGAAAAATCAACATTGGATCTATCAAAAATAAGAGTGTATAATACAATAGAAGTACGCCTAATGAAAGTACAATAAAAAGAACTGGCTTTTTAGGCATTAAAAATCCGAAAGTAGCCAAGATCGCTGCAATAACGAGGAAAAATATCAAATCAAAAACACTATCGTATTGTATGTACGACAAAATACCGCTCAATACTTTTAATCCTGCAATAACGTATAGAATGATTTGTGTTCTGCGAATAACTTGGGCAGAATTATCAATTTTTGACTTGTTCAATGTTTGCTGTCCAATAAAAATCGCTTTTTCCTTTGCGGTTCCGCTTAACGGAAACTTGCAATTTTCACAATCAACAGCAATTCTTGAAACTTCTTGTTTGCAATTTGGGCAAATAGGATCTTTTTCTTCCATAAATTATATATGTTTCCCTTTTTCCCAACCGTGTTTTCCTAAATATTGGTTTCCGCTTTCTACGGCGCCTTCTTCAATAGAAGTTCCCATACTATCATTCCAACGATTTAGGTATCCAAACAATGAAATTACTCCTAACATTTCTACAATTTCGCCTTCGTTCCAATGTTTGTATAATTCAGCTTTAATATCCTCATTCACAGCATTTGGAATGATAGAAGCTGCCAACGAAAAATCTAACGCAGCACGTTCTGCATCTGAAAACGCAGGATGTGTTTTATATTCCCAAATATTGTCTAGCTGTTCTTGTTCTGCTCCGTAACGCTCTGCAGCTCTAATAGCGTGTGCTTGGCAATAACGGCA
>CAZHSA010000344.1:0-4314 GCA_964535135.1 uncultured Kordia sp. | reverse complement strand
CCACCAGACAATCCTAAGACCACTTTATCATTGCCTAACTTCGCTTTTAAATCGGCAACCGTTTCTTCTACAAAGGCGTTTGGTGTCCAATCTGGATTTACATTCGCAATGGTGACCAGAAAGTTTTCTAGCAATTTTTTCCCGTCCGTGGAGTGATATACTTCTGGATGAAATTGAATCGCATACGTTGTTTCGCCTTCTATTTTGTACGCTGCATTTTCTACATCGTGTGTGCTGGCTAAGAGTTTTCCGTTTGTCGGAAGTTTTTTGATGGTATCACTGTGACTCATCCACACTTGACTTCCCGCAGATATTCCTGCTAAGAACGTTTCGTTTTCTTGTACAAAACTCAAGTTCGCACGTCCGTATTCACGAGTATTTGATTCGGCAACTTGTCCGCCTGAAAAGTGCGCTAAATATTGTGCGCCATAACAAACACCTAATAATGGTTTTACGCCACGAATGCCTTCTAAGTTTGGGTGAAAAGCATCTTTAGAGCGCACAGACATTGGACTTCCCGAAAGAATGACTGCTTTGTATTCGGCTACGTTTGTTGGAATTTTGTTGAATGGATGAATTTCGGAATAGATGTTCAATTCTCGAACTCTACGCGCAATGAGTTGTGTGTATTGCGATCCGAAGTCTACTATTAATACCTTGTCGTGGTGCATACGCAAAAGGAGTATTTAGATTTTAGATTTTAACACTTCGGTTGAAGATTTTTTCACAGGATATTCACAACTGTTTTTGGGCGCATTTTTTACAACTCCAACACCAAAAATTCACCTGATAATGGTTGTAAATGTTCCACTAATGTGGGAATCAGGTTTTCGCCATGCGCTAAGTATAATTCAGAGAAGTTTTGTCGGCGTTCCTGCAACGAATTGTTTGGGAATAAAGTCTCACGCAATTCCTCACTTCTGGCTACTTTATCTTTTAACACTCGTTTTTGCGCTTTTAGCAAACGTTTTTCTAAGTGTTGTAACCCTTTGAGTTGTTTGGTTTCTTGTGCCGCTACCGCACCAAAAAAGGATTTATCGGTTTGTTCAGCTAGTTTGTATAGCTCTTTGAATTGCTGCTGCAAATGCTCTTTTTGAGATGTAAAATCTATGTCTATTTTACTGAGCTCTTTTACTTTTTGAGCGATGAAATCATCTTTTTTTAGAAATACATCACGATTGGAAATGTGTAGTTTTTCCATCTTTTCCGATTGCTTCGCAGTTTTTACGACGACTGAATTTCGCAATAGTAACATTGGGAATGTCACGTTGACTGCTTCAAAATAGGATTTCAACTCAAACCAATATGCCAATTCTCCGCCACCACCAATGTAACATAGATTTGGCAGAATGATTTCTTGATACAACGGACGTAATAATGCATTGGGTGAGAAACGCTCTGGATGTGTGTGAAGCTCCTCTTTTAATTGCTCCGAGTTCCATCTCACGGAAGTGCTATTTACGCTAAAAACACCTTCATTTTCAATAATTCGCTCGCGAATTCCGTCGTTGATATAAAATAGATTGATTTCGCGCGGATTGACTTGAATTTTATAGTCAGTACTTGCTTTTGTTAGCTGTTCCGCCGTTTCTGTTACTTTTTTGTGTGCCGTTTGCTGAAAGAGTTCGTTTTCAATAAACGGAATGTACAATTGTTTTAACGTTTTGTCGTTTCCGTCCACAATGACCAATCCGTATTGCTTGAAAAGTTCGTTGGCAATATACCGTGTAGCATCCGTTAGATTGTTGTGTTTTATGTATCCATCTTCAAAAAGTGACGCGAGGTATTTTGCGTTGTTGCTGTTGCCAAGTTCTTTTGTGAATACGTCCAACACTTCTGATAATCCTTCTGTAGATAATTCACCCACTGCGCCGCTTGCCTCACGACTCCAATATATTTTTTTTCCTTTGTAATTGAAATAACAGATTTCGTCAAAATCATGATCTTCTGAAGCCATCCAATAGATTGGCACAAAGTTGTACTCAGGATGTTTTTCCTGCAACGTCGTTGCTAAATTGATCGTAGAAATGATTTTGTATAGAAAGTACAACGGTCCTGTAAACAGATTTAACTGATGTCCTGTTGTAATTGTAAATGTATGCTCGTTGGCAAGTTTTTCAATGTTTTGAATCGTTTTTTCAGAAGGAGAAATCGTTTCATATTGTGCCAGCAACGCTTTCGATAGAATAGCTCTTTGTGAAACATTCGTTAACTGCGACTGTTGTTTTTCGTGAATTTGTGCTTCAAAGTTTTCTAGTTTCGGAAAACGATGATAGAATGGTTGTAGTGTAGTTTTCTCAGCTAGATAGTCACAAATTATAGGTGTAAAATATCCTGTTTCACTGTAGGGAATGCATTCAGTTGGCATAGTTGGTCGTCAGTATTTTAAAGTTGCAAAGATAGCGTTATTTGATTTCGATTTTCTCAAAATTTCGTTAAGATATTCTTTTTCAAAAATTATATTAGTTAGCTTTGATGTCTATATAACTTATCCAATATAATGAGACGACATTTTTTTACTTTACTTTCATTTTTTTTCATTGCTACCACAATTTTTGCTCAAAATATTCAATCGCCCGACGAGTTTCTGGGGTATGAATTAGGCACACGATTTACGAATCATTTTCGTGTGGTTGATTATTATCAGTATCTAGCGAAAGCTTCTGATATGATTCAATTGGAAGAATATGGACGAACAAATGAACAACGCTTGCTACAAGTGGCATTTGTATCCGCACCTGAAAATTTAGGGAATTTAGAAAGTATTCGTAAAAATCATTTGGCAAATGCTGGAATTGAAAATTCGTCTGCTTCCGCAGATAAAGCCATTGTTTGGTTGAGTTATAATGTACATGGAAACGAATCGTCTAGCACAGAAGCTTCTATGAAAACCATTTACGAATTGGTTACTTCTAAGAAAGCTTGGCTACAAAATACGGTTGTGATTATTGATCCGTGTATCAATCCTGACGGACGCGACCGATATGTAAATTGGTACAATCAAGTAGCGAGCGTGCCGTATAATTCGCATCAAAAAGCCACCGAACACAACGAGCCTTGGCCAGGCGGACGGCCAAATCATTATTTGTTTGACTTGAATAGAGATTGGGCTTGGGCAACACAAGTAGAAACGCGTCAACGTTTGAAAGTATATAATAAATGGTTGCCGCATATTCATGTAGATTTTCACGAACAAGGCATTAACGAACCGTATTATTTTGCACCTGCGGCAGAACCTTTTCACGAAGTGATTACCGAATGGCAGCGCGATTTTCAAACACAAATTGGAAAAAATCATGCAGGCTATTTTGACAAAGAAGGTTGGTTATATTTTACGCGTGAACGTTTTGATTTGTTTTATCCAAGTTATGGAGACACCTATCCAACGTTTAATGGCGCTATTGGAATGACGTATGAACAAGCAGGACACGGACGCGCTGGATTGGGAATTGTAAATGATGAAGGCGATTTATTAACGTTGAAAGATCGTATTCTACATCATCACACCACTGGATTATCTACTGTTGAGATTTCTTCTAAGAATGCTGATAAATTGAATTCGGAATTCAAAAAGTATTTTGAAAAGAAAGATTTCAAGTACAAAAGTTATGTCATGGAAGGTAATATATATCGTATCAGTAAACTAATGAAACTGTTAGACAGACATGAGATTAGATATAATTTTGCCACTAGAAACGTAAAAGGTTTTGATTACGAAAACGGGAAACAAACTTCAAGAAAGGTAGAAAATGCATTGCTTGTATGGACTGATCAACCTAAAGGCAACATGGTAAAAGTATTGTTTGAACCAAAAGCAAAACTGAGCGATTCTGTAACTTATGACATTACCGCTTGGAGCATTCCGTATGCGTATGGTTTAAAAACTATTGCTTCTGAAACAAACGTTCCTATGGGAAGCGATTTAATGGGCTTCGATATTCCATTCACTTTTCCAACAAAAACCAATGCTGTTGCCTATGTAACGGATTGGAAAAATGTTTCAGATGCTACATTTTTAGGTCGATTATTACAAGCTGGAATTCGTGTACGCTTTACAGAGAAAGCTTTTACGGCTAACGGAAAAATGTTTGATCGTGGTTCTTTGATTATTACTAAAGGTGATAATAAAAATGTAGAAAATTTTGACGATACTGTTTTTGAACTTTCTTCTGAAGGACTTGTGCAATTAACAACTTTAACTTCTGGTTTTGCAGATACTGGTGTCGATTTAGGTTCACCAGATGTAAAAGAAATTAAAATGCCTAAAGTTGCTGTGATGTCTGGAAAAGGAACACAATCGTTAGGTTTTGGAGA
>CAZHSA010000343.1:0-4323 GCA_964535135.1 uncultured Kordia sp. | reverse complement strand
ATTTAATGGGAACTTCTAATTTGCCTTTAAAAGATAACAATGATTTGCCGAGAGTGTAATTCTCTGCAAAGACAGAAAAACCCACAACTTTTTAACAAAATCATTAGGAATCCTAAAAAACTTTTACAATCTTTGAAAATACAAATGAAGAAACAAACACAAAATATCATTGTCATTAGCATTATTGTGATTCAGTCACAACGATGAGGAATGCAATGTTTTTTACTATAAAATTTACAAAGCCTTCCTTTATCGGGAAGGCTTTTTTATTTAGTGAAACTGTAAGTTAAACTAATCCCGCCGAAGAGCGGAATTAATTCAAAGCATAACAGTGAAAATTAATGTAACAAGATTCTGAATCAAGTTCAGAAGGGCGTAAAAGAATAAAAAGTTAAGTTTTATAACAAATCAACAAAAACACGAAACACAAAATGAATAAAACAATCAGCAGTATCGTCATCGTCATTATTATTATAAACTCTACCTGAGTTGATACGATGTGCTGTACAAAAACAAAAAGCCTGTATCAATTGCGATACAGGCTTTTTTTAGTGAAACTCAGTTTTAAGAAATCCGAAGGATGCACTTAAAACTGTAAGTTGAACTAATCCCGCTGAAGAGCGGGATCTCATGAAACATTCAGAGAGTTTGAACAAAAAGCAGGAATATAAATTGAGAATGTTTTTAAGAAATCCGAAGGATGCACTTAAAACTGTAAGTTGAACTAATCCCGCTGAAGAGCGGGATCTCATGAAACATTCAGAGAGTTTGAACAAAAAGCAGGAATATAAATTGAGAATGTTTTTAAGAAATCCGAAGGATGCACTTAAAACTGCAAGTTGAACTAATCCCGCTGAAGAGCGGGATCTCATGATGAAAATTAAGAAAAGTCAAAATAGACAATGGAAACGGCGAAAAATAAAAAACTAACAATAAAAAATAGCAAGTTGAACATTGTATTTGATGAATAATAAAATATTGAAAATCAATACTTTAAATTAAATAATTAACAATTGGTTTTAGGGAAAAAACCAAAATGGAACACTCAAAAAAGTACAATAAAATTAAATTCGAACCATAATAACAATAAAAATGTATTATACACAAGACAGTATCATCTACCACAACGGTACATTCATGCATCCTGAAAAGGCTTCAGGAAACTTGTACAGTCAAGCATTACACTACGGAAATGGTGTGTTTGAAGGCATTCGCTCCTACAAAACAAAATTTGGTGCAAAAATCTTTAAAGCTGCCGAACATTACGAACGTTTACAATATGGCGCAGAAGTCATGGGAATTCCGTTCAATCACACGATCGACGAATTAGTAGAGATCACATACCAACTATTAGAAAAAAATAATTTACAAGACGCATACATCCGCCCAATACTCACTACAGGAGCGAATATGAGCTTACTAACTGCTGAAGAATCGTTTTTAACGATTCAATGCTGGGAATGGGGAAAATACATGGGCGACAAACTCCTCAAAGTAAAAACCTCTCGTTTTGAACGACCGAATCCAAAATCATGCTTTGTAGAAGCAAAAATTACAGGACATTACACAAACTCTATTCTGTCCACAAATGAAGCTAAAAAAGCAGGCTATGACGAAGCATTATTGTTAGACATGAACGGAAATGTAGCAGAATGCTCTGGCGCCAACGTATTCATGCAAAAAGATGGCAAACTCTATACGCCAAAACGCGGACACATCATGGCAGGAATTACGCGTTCTACCATTCTCGAAATCTGTCAAGAAGTAGGCATTTCAGTAGCAGAAACAGAATTTACACTAGAAGAATTAAAACAAGCTGACAGCGCATTTTTTACAGGAACAGCAGCAGAAGTTGTAGGCTTAGCGTCGTTAGATGACTATATATTTCCACTTTCGTGGGAAGCGTCTCTCGGTTACAAGTTGATGCAACTCTACAAACAAGAAGTACTTTGTGAACGCTCTCAAAAACTATCAGAAGCGATATAAATATGAACAACCTAAATAAATACAGCAAAACAGTCACACAAGATCCTACGCAACCTGCGGCACAAGCCATGTTACACGCAATCGGATTAACGAAAGAAGACTTTTTTAAACCCATCATCGGAATTGCCAGCACAGGATACGAAGGAAATCCGTGCAACATGCACTTAAATGATTTGGCGAAGTTGGCAAAAGAAGGAACCAAAAATGAAGACATTGTAGGCCTCATCTTCAACACAATTGGTGTAAGTGATGGCATCTCGATGGGAACACCTGGAATGCGCTACTCATTGCCGTCACGTGATATCATTGCCGATTCTATGGAAACGGTAGTGCAAGCCATGAGTTATGACGGACTGATTACGGTGGTAGGTTGTGACAAAAATATGCCAGGCGCACTCATGGCAATGATTCGCTTAAACAGACCTAGTATTTTAGTCTATGGCGGAACCATTGATTCAGGTTGTCACAACGGAAAAAAACTCGATGTCGTTTCAGCATTTGAAGCCTGGGGAAGCAAAGTAGCTGGCACAATGGACGAAACAGAATACCAAAACATTGTTGAAAAAGCATGTCCTGGTGCTGGCGCTTGTGGCGGAATGTACACAGCAAATACAATGGCATCTGCCATTGAAGCGTTGGGAATGACGTTGCCTTTCAATTCGTCGAATCCTGCGTTGAGTGATGCCAAACAACAAGAATCAATTGCAGCAGGAGAAGCCATGCGTGTTTTGTTGGAAAAAGATATCAAACCGTCTGACATTATTACGAGAAAATCACTAGAAAATGCGGTGCGTTTGGTGACAATTTTAGGCGGATCAACCAATGCAGTATTACACTTTCTCGCCATAGCGAGAGCCGCACAAATAGAATTTACACTAGAAGACTTTCAAAAAATAAGTGACACTACGCCATTTTTGGCAGACTTAAAACCTAGCGGAAAATACCTAATGGAAGATGTGCACGCCGTTGGTGGAATTCCAGCCGTATTAAAATATTTACTCAAAAAAGGATTATTACATGGCGATTGTATGACGGTAACAGGAAAAACAATTGCAGAAAACTTATTGGACGTTGACGATTTAGCAGCAGGTCAAGATGTGATCAAACCTGTAGAAAATCCAATCAAAATATCAGGACACTTACGCATGTTGTATGGAAACTTAGCAAGCGAAGGAAGTGTCGCAAAAATCACAGGAAAAGAAGGATTAACATTCTCTGGAAAAGCCAAAGTATTTGAAGGCGAATATGAAGCCAATGACGGAATCCGTGACGGAAAAGTAGAAAAAGGAGATGTCGTCGTCATTCGGTATGAAGGGCCAAAAGGCGGTCCAGGTATGCCAGAAATGCTCAAACCAACTGCCGCAATTATGGGTGCAGGTTTAGGAAAAGATGTTGCATTAATCACTGACGGACGCTTTTCAGGCGGAACACACGGTTTTGTCGTCGGTCACATCACACCAGAAGCGCAAGAAGGCGGAACATTAGCACTCGTAAAAGATGGAGACATCATTACGATTGATGCAGAAACGAACACCATACGCTTGGAAGTCTATGAAGAAGAACTCCAAGAACGTAGAAAACAATGGAAAGCTCCAGCACTCAAATTTGAACGCGGTGTATTATACAAATATGCAAAAACAGTTTCATCAGCATCGAAAGGTTGCGTTACTGATGAGTTCTAAGAACTCATCATTCCCACGAAAGTGGGAATCTCAAACGAAAATTCTTTTGTCATTCCTGCGTGCTCATTGAGAGAAGTCGAAATGAAAGCAGGAATCTCATCGAAACGAGAAACTATAGCATTTTCAAAATGGATTCCGCATCAAGTGCGGAATGACAATAAAAAATAAAAACACTATGGAAACAAAAACCATACAAACAACACAAGAAACACCAAAACAAACAGAACGTCTTACAGGAAGTGAGGCAGTTATAAAATGTCTGTTAGCCGAAGGTGTAAACGTATTATACGGTTATCCTGGCGGCGCCATTATGCCAGTGTATGACGAATTATATAAGTACCAAGATAAAATTCATCATGTGCTAACACGTCATGAACAAGGTGCAACACATGCTGCACAAGGATACGCACGAATTTCTGGCGAAGTTGGTGTGGCTATTGCCACATCTGGTCCAGGTGCAACGAACCTAATCACAGGAATTGCCGATGCGCAAATCGACTCTACGCCGATGGTTTGTATCACAGGACAAGTGGCTTCGCATTTATTAGGAAGTGATGCATTTCAAGAAACCGATATTGTCGGAATTTCTACGCCAGTAACTAAATGGAATCATCAAATAACGAAAGCTTCTGAAATTCCAGAAGTCATGGCAAAA
>CAZHSA010000342.1:0-4328 GCA_964535135.1 uncultured Kordia sp. | reverse complement strand
TTGCCACTTCTTCTACGCCCAATTCTTTGCTGATTCCTGAGACTTCTTTAAAAGCCGCATCTTCACCTTCAAACGAAAGTGAAAAATAGAAACCAACAGGATATACGCTATGATCCATTTGTAATGATTAGTTGTTCGTGAGCAATTTCCAACGTGTCAATGGCAACTTCGTTACCATCAGATTTTAAATCGGTACTCGTAATTTTTGTAGGCCACGCATTGTTTAGCTGCCATTGCATCGTTACTTTTCCTGCTTCGTCTAACAGTTTTATCAATACCGTTCTACGCTTAATGGTATTCATAGAAATTTCTGCATGCCATTTCCAAAAGGTATTGTCATTGACAAATACACCACGTTTCATCGTTACATTTCCATACTTTACAATGCCAGGCATTTTTTCAGTGGAAAAGAGTGTACTATTACTTTTACGGTATTCTATAATTTGATTTTCAACGTCCATTCCTGAAACTTCTTGGAATGCAACGCCTTTCATTTCAGTTCCTAAATCTACTTCGAATCGGAACTTCGGCATGGGCCATGTTGCGCCTTCTTTACTTCCATCATCTGCCATAATATTATGTTTTTAATGAGTTATACTTTTTATTTTTTATACGATTTCTAGTTGTTTTTTTTAACTAGAAGTTGCTTGTTGTTGTTGGAATGTCAGTACAATAAATTCTGCTGGACGTACTACAGCAACTTTGACAGTTACATTCATAAATCCGTTTAAAATATCGTCTGAAGTCATCGTGGAACCGAGTCCGCATTCTACAGAAAAGGCCGCTGCTGCGGTAGCTCCTTGCAATCCTCCTTGTTTCCAAATTCCAGTTAAGAAGCTTCCAATCATAGATTTTACGCCTTCCCAAGTATTTTTGTCATTTGGAGCAAATACATACGCTTGCGCTGCAAGTTTACACGATTGCTCAAGGAAATTCATGGTTCTACGTACCGATAGGTAACGCCAATCTTGACTGTTTCCATCTAAGGTTCTTGCGCCCCAAATTAGAATTCCAAGTCCGTTGAAGAAACGAATGGCATTGATTGATTTTCCTGAAACCGCATCTACATTTAGGTCTGCTTGTTGCGATTCTGATAGCTTTATTGGAAGTGAAGCGGCTCCGACCATAGAGGTGTTTGCAGGCGCTTGCCACGGACCAACTTCGTTATCTGTAACGGTAATCACTCCAGCCATTCCACCACTTGGCGGTAACATATTTGCATCACTCAACACATGATTGATAATGGAACTGTATGTTTTACTAGAAACAATCAGTGAATTGTTGTATTGACTTACCGTTAATGGTGTTCCTGAAGGATTTTCAATGTTCCCAATAATGGTGTCTACGGTTTGATCTGGATTGTCCGCCGGACTTAATAATGGTTGTAATTGTTTTACATCGCCACCAAAAAGATTGGTATAATCAATGTCAGAAGTTTGCATAATCGTTGTTCCTACAAACGGATAATACGCAGTTCCATAATTCAATCCGTTGGCACCTGTATTGTCGCGGAAAGTAGTAATATCATTCATCCACATTACTGGATCAGGATCTCTTCCTCCAATAATATCAAAAATGGCAACGGCTGTTTGCATTTCCTCAGCCTGTAATAGCATAGAAGCCATTAAGGTTCCATTGTTTTCTACCGAAAGTAATGTGGCTTCTGGGCAGATATACATGGTTGGTTCTTGCTCGTTTTTTAGTAAAGCCAATCCGTTGGTAAGATCATTGAGCTGTACATTCGGATTTACAATTTGATCGCCTGGCGTCATTGCTTTTCCTGATTGCGCTCCATAGGTTCCTACAGATACAATATATGCGTCGCTACCACCATTTTCATAGAATAAGCGAATGCTGTTGTACAAATAGTAAATTGTATTTGGATCGGGCACGATGGAATAGTACGTGCCATCAATTAACATGTAATCACCTTTTTCGGGCTGACTTTTTTCAGCGACTAAATAATACTGCGGGCTGTACTGCTTTGCAGGATCTGCGGGCGCAGGTGGATCGGGTAGCATGAAAATTGCTTGAAAATCTGAAAAGGATGTAATTTTGGTTGGTACATTCGTATACGATTTCCCTTCATACATGGCTTGTGGTGTATATCCGATAAATGCGGGAACTGCGGTTGCTACAGGAACAACTGAATTTCCAAAACCATTTATTTCATTGATATAAACCCCTGGAGATTTAATGGTTGATAAATTCATAAAATATTAGTTATTAGTTCGTAATAATTTTTATAAGTACTGAATAAGGCATCTTAGATATACAAGTATACCAAGGATGCTATTGTATGGTCGTTTTGTATTTGTAAATTTTGAGGATTCGGAATCGGCAATCCTTTGAAAATGATTTCCTTTCGTTCACCTGCAATGGTTTTTTTGGTATTGATTAGATTGAATTGATGTGTTACTTCATTTGTTAATGGAATTTGGGTTTGTGATGAAAACGGCAATGCTTTTTCGCCATTTTGTATGGTAGTTTCCTCCATAGCGGTAAACTGAATATTTTCGTCTGTACTTTGTATTTCGAGTTGATTGTATTCTTGGTTCGATTTATTGATTACGTAATAAATCCACTGTGTTTCACGCGCTTGTAGTTGAATGCTGTATGTTACAGTATTGGTTGTTTTTTGTGTTTGAATGATATCTTTAAATGCAATGCTCAATTGTAATGCATAGGATGTCGAAGCTTGTGATACAAATGTTTCTTTGAGAAGTATGTTACTGTTGGAAGCATTATTTGTTGTTTGATCGCTTGTAAATGTAAGGACGCCAACTTCGTTCATCGGAATGTCCGTGAAGTAATAAAAATTTTGATCTGTGGTAGTTCCTAAAAATTCAAAAGCTGTTTGTCCAGCAACTTGTGTAATGTAGTTTAAATATGCTTCTGTAGCTTGATTGGAAGTTGTATACACTTCAAATCCATCATTCGTTTTTCGCAACATGAGTCCATACTTTTGAAACGTAGTTTGTGTTTCTGGAGTAGTATTGTATACCAAACATTCACAAACGTTTGACGCATAATACGAATGCGAAACGCTTACTTTGAATAGTAATGTATACGTTGTACTCATAATTTCTCGTTCGTATTAGTGTTGATAGTTTGCACTGCAGTATCAAATCCTTCTACTTCGTCAGCGGCAATGGTTACCAATCGGAGTTTGTAAATGACTGATGGTTGATATTTTGCGCCAAGCGCCGTCCACAAGTTTTGCATCTGCATATAATTTTCTCCTTTTTGAAATTCGTATTCCAACTTGCTAATTTCAGGCGGAATTTCAGCACTTTTCGTTGCATCGACCATTTCATTGATTTGAAAAAACTGAATGGAAGCGTCTAAAAATTTCAATGTTTCACTGTAATCATCAAAATTTGGAGTGATGAGCACAAACAAGTTATACCGATGACTTTGCGGTTTTCGAACATAATTTCCATCGCTTAGTTTTTGATTTTGATTGTAAAATTGTTTGACATTTTCCTGCTCTACATGAATTAATGAAATAACAACTTTGTTTTTGTTTTTTTGTGGGACAGCTCCATTTTGATCAATAATGGAGTTAGCCACGACTACATCTTCATCTAAACCAAATTTCTTTTTGACATATTGGTTGAGTGTTTTTCCTGTAAATTGAATTGCTTTTTCAATCATAATTAGTTAGAAAGTTAGGTCAGCTCGCTTGTAGCATGCTAAAATTAATAATACATTGACTGCTCACAGTAAAGTAGGCGTATACGATTCATGCACATTTTGTACGTGTACGAAATTTTCCGTAGACAAAACGTAGACATCGCAGTAGTTACATCAATACTTAATGTGTATTGTGTAGTATATAAAGAATATTCTTCATCGTTTTTTGGGGAGAAGATATCAGCAATACTTCCCCACAAAAGATAGGAAATTATTGCGAATGAATTGTGTAGCTATTTTAAGAAATTGATGTCAATTAAATGTGAATTTAATTCAAATGGAATTTTTAGTACACATGTTGTGTTTACTGTAAAATTAAAAAAAATCAGTGCTTTATTTTCGTTTTCTTTGCTCGCACAAAGAATACTGAATCAAGTTCAGCACAGGCGTCAACAAAAGAAAGTGCGTTTTTAGTTCATGCATTCTTATTTTAAATTAATGTATTCATGAATGCATGCATTTCCAGAAGTATTTTTAGTTTTTCTTTTTTGGAGAAAAACTAAAACCGCATGAGTTTTTCTAAATTTTTTAGTTCGTGAGTTTTCTATTTTAAATTACTGAACTCATGAATCTTCGATTTCCAAGGCTTCAAAAATTTTTAACGAAAAATTCCTGCTATACTGCGGAAAAGA
>CAZHSA010000341.1:0-4331 GCA_964535135.1 uncultured Kordia sp. | reverse complement strand
ATCAGTATTAAAATCACAAAAGATTTTATACGATTACGTCTAAAATATCTAATTAACCTATACATCAACTATACAATTATCTGTAACATCAGATTTTATCAACTTTTTGTCGAAAAGTAAAAATCATTACACAAAGTTATCTATATATTTAAACGTGCAAAACCCTCGCTTAGATCTCAAAATTCTGATAATTCTATGTGTTTTTTTCTTTTCTGAAAACACATATGCCCAATTGGGTTTTTGCCAAGGAAATTCAGGTGATCCTATTTTTACAGAAACGTTTGGAACAGGAACACAAGATACGGCTTTACCTGCTGGTACAACAACATACACATATGCCAACGGATCAGATCCCAATGACGGACTTTACACGGTTTCAAGCAATACGGATTATTTTGATTGGTTCGATATTCCTGACCATACTCCAAATGATGTAAATGGAAGGATGTTGGTAGTGAATTCGGATTTTACAGCTGGCGAATTTTATAGAACTACTATTTCAGGATTATGTGAAAATACAACTTATGAGTTTTCGTCGTGGATGATAAATTTATCACCAGCTGGTGGATTTTGTGGTGCAGGTGTTATTCCTATTAATGTGAGATTTGAAATATGGGATAGTACTGATACTAATCTTCTAGCCTCAGGTAATACAGGAAATATAACAAGTTCTGTGTCTCCAAACTGGAATCAATTTGCACTAGTTTTTCAATCTATACCTGGACAAACATCCGTCATTCTTAAAATGCTAAATAACGGTACTGGAGGTTGCGGAAATGATTTGGCAATAGATGATATCGTTTTTAAAAGTTGTGGCGATGATATTGAGTTGGTTGATGGATTGGGTGATTCATCAATCACTTTGTGTAGCACACAAACGCCATTTTCTGATACAATCTCTGCTTTACCAGATAATTCGGTATTTAGTTCACATTTTTATCAATGGCAAGTTAGTAGTGATGGTGTCATTTGGACGGATATTCCTGGTGAAACAAATGCTGGAATTGGCATAGGAGGTATAACATCAACAACATATTATAGAGCAAAAGTTGCAGAATTTGCGGCTAATCTTATTAATACAGATTGTATTACATTTTCTGATGTTTATGAGATTATAATCAATGAAGCGCCGGTACAACCTACGCTTGAATGCTGGGAAACGGCGACCTTTGATGAAACCCTTTGCGACTGGATAATTACAGGGACACAACCATTAGCACCTAGTGGATTAGAATGCTGGGAAACGGCGACCTTTAATGATATTACTTGTGCATGGGACGTATCAGGTACTCAACCTACCCAACCAACAACAGAATGTTGGGAAACAGCAACATTTAATGTGACTAGTTGTGCTTGGGAAATAACAGGCACTGAGCCAGTACAGCCTAATTTAGAGTGCTGGGAAACGGCAGTTTTTAATGATACGACATGTGCTTGGGAAGTTAGCGGTACGCAACCGACTGCACCAACAGGATTGGAATGTTGGGAAACTGCTACGTTTAATAATGCAACTTGTATATGGGAGGTTACAGGTTCCCAACCAGAACAGCCAGCAACGGCATGTTGGCAGACAGCGACCTTTAATAACGTCACCTGCGTTTGGGAATTGGATGGCATTGAACCAGAAGAACCCACTAATTTAGAGTGTTGGGAGACAGCAACGTTTGATACTATACTTTGTAGTTGGGTCGTTACTGGAACGGAACCAGTAGAGCCAACAGATTTAGAGTGCTGGCAGTCCGCATTTTTCAATGAGACTAGTTGCACATGGGAAATCATCGGTACGCAACCCCTAGAGTTTAGGGATGAGTTTTTATCTTTTTGTGAAGATACTGACGTTATGCTCATGGCAACGTCTTCGATTGCAAGTCCAGAATACCTATGGGCTTCTGGAGAAATGTCAGAATCAATAATCGTTGATACGGCTGGCAGTTATGAGGTTGAGGTGACGGATGGTTGCCTAACTGAAATAATCACCTTTAATGTAACGGAAATTGAAAATCCAATAATAGATACCATCGTTACCGATGGAAGTTCAATAACCGTTAATTTGGTCAATAATGGGAATTACCAATACTCCCTTGATGGTGTTAATTATCAATTTAGCAATACTTTTATTGATGTAATTTCTGGATTATATACTATTTATGTGAAATCAAGTGAATGTGATGCCATAATTACGCAAGAGCATTTTCACTTTTTCATTCAAAACTATATGACACCCAATGATGATGGTAAAAATGATTTCTTTTCTTTGAATCTTACACAATTTTTCTCGGCATCAGAAGTCTATATTTTTAACCGTTATGGAAAGCTCTTATTTTCTGCATATAATGCTGATGTCAATTGGGATGGGACTTTTGATGGCAAAGAACTACCAACTTCAGACTATTGGTATCGTATTGTTTTAGATAATCAAGAGTTTAAAGGGCATTTTACATTGAAGCGTTAAGTGACATGCGAATTACTACTTTTCAAACTCATATTCTCGTTCCACTTTACAGATTTTCACATTATACCAATTGTACCATTGTTCAAGCCCTTTTTGTTGGGCAAATAAGTGCTCAGTGTTCGCTTTCCAGTTTTTAATGGCTTCCATACTTTCCCAATAGCTCACTGTAATACCTACACCTGCACTGAGCCCAGTCGAAGAGTCATTTCTTGCGCTATCGATACCAATATAACCTTTTTGTTGTTTGGCTAAGGTTTCCATTTTGTTAGCCATTTCGGCATAACCTTTAGTATCTTCAGTGTGAGTTGATGTAAATATTACAGCAAAGTATGGTTTAAAGCTTTTCATTGTTTAGGAACCCTTTGGGATTTCAAATTCAATTATTTTTTCAGAGATGTTGTCTTCAGAATCTGTCAATATAAATTTAATGAAAACACGATTAGTAGAAACACTCACAGGATAATCTTTAATATTCTCTATGGTCTTTACATAAGCTAACCAATCTTCTCCACATTTGTCAACCACATCCTCTTTTAAATTGTCCGTCGCAGTTTCAACAAAATGCTTCCAGTCTTTTTCAGTATAAGTCAAGGTTTCGAACGTATTTGACTTTAATTGCTTTAATGGCTTCCATTCAGTATCAAATTGTTTCCACTCGTTTGAATTACACTTAGAATCTGTACTCATAAAGGAAAAACTGTTTTCGTAACGTTGAAATAGGCTAACTTGCTTATAGTCGTTATCAACTAAAATAATGTGCTTTCCTTCTGGTGAATCACTCGCATCAACATTAATTGTAGTAACATCTTCATGCTTTAAATCATGCGTTCTTTTGTAATCACTGGTTGCTAAGTTTTTGATTTCAACCTTTACATTATCTAGATTAAGCCTAATCGTTCTCGCTATTTTGTTTGGTGATAAATAGCCATTAAACACATAACCGATATGGTTTCTAGTTTCTACTTTCACCCATTTTCCGCTAATCTTCTCACCTCCATCTAGGACAACCAAATTTTTATCAGTCTCTTCCAATACACCAATAGCTTCGCCATAGGCTAATTTCGTTAGCATTTTTCCACTAACATCGGGTTGATCCCTAAGAGATAATCCACTTTCTGCAGCCACATAGGCCTCTTCTTGTTCTTGTGCATTTACTATTCCTAAATTGAATATCAATGCAATCGCTAAAATCTTTTTTAAATAGTTCATAATTACTTGTTTTTAAGTTAAACGTTTTAGCGGTTTACGTTCTAGGATTCTTGTCTGTCGACCGACAAGTTTCAGTTTAATTTTTTTAATTCAAGTCACTTCGAGTGAAATTCCTTTTCTGGAATTTTGTATCGAGAAGTATATATGTTTAGTACTAAAAAGTTCTCGATACAATTCTGACCCAAAAGTCAGAATCACTCGAACTGACATTCTTGTTATTTCTCAACAGTGACCCATTGTCCTTTATTTCTAACCAAGTAATCAACGTTATCATACATCGCTTCAGCTTGCGCACCTGGCAAATAATACGTGCCTAGATATGATGCGTTCAACATTACTGTAAAGGTTTTGGTACCATACTTTCCTTTTCTATTCATATCAAAATAGAAATTGACACGATCGTCTCTAATATCGGTATACCTAGCATTGCTCACGGTCGTATCTCCAAAATCGGTAAATCGTGTATTAACGATGTCCCAACCTGATGGAAAAATTTGTGTCAATGCCACATCCTTAACATAGTCTCTTGTTAAGTTTGAAATACTAACGCTTGCCACAAAATCCTGACCTTGTTGTAGTTTTGTGATATCAATTTTATTGCCTTGTAAATCTTTATAGATTGTTGAAATCGATAGGCCTCGCTGAACGGCTAGCTCTTCACCTAGTTTTA
>CAZHSA010000340.1:0-4350 GCA_964535135.1 uncultured Kordia sp. | reverse complement strand
TTTACGATTTATGCGATGAAAAAGGCATTTTAGTATGGCAAGATTTTATGTTCGCTTGCGCGATGTATCCTGGAGACAACCTATTTTTAGACAATGTAAAACAAGAAGCTATTGATCAAGTAAAGCGTTTGCGAAAATATGCTTCGGTTGGACTTTGGTGTGGAAACAACGAAAATAATGAAGCGTGGCATAATTGGGGCTGGCAAACCGATAAAACAGAAGCTCAGAAAAAAGAAATCTGGGATAGTTATGTCACAGTTTTTAATCGAATCCTTCCAGAAACGGTTGCCAAATACAATCCGTCTATTTCCTATTGGGAAAGTTCACCAAGTTATGGACGTAGAGATGCCAGATCCTTTACAGAAGGTGACAATCACGATTGGGCTGTTTGGCATGGTGGCGTACCCTTTGAGCGTTTTGAACAAAAAATACCGCGTTTTATGAGCGAATTCGGGTTTCAATCATTTCCGTCGTATGAAGCGATTCGTTTTTTTACGGGCGAAGACAGCATTAGTATCAATCACGACAGTTACATTACACATCAAAAGCATCCGAGAGGTTTCAAGCTCATTCGCGAATATATGGGACGCGATTATCCAGTACCCACTTCGGGTGAAGATTATGTGTACATGAGTCAATTGACACAAGCCAAAGGAATGACGATGGGCATGGAAGCCGAACGCCGTGCGATGCCGTATTGTATGGGAAGTTTGTATTGGCAATTGAACGATTGCTGGCCAGTAGTTTCGTGGTCGAGCATAGATTTTATGGGGAATTGGAAAGCGCTGCATTACAAAGCAAAGAAGTCTTTTGAAAATGTATTGGTTTCTTCTTTTATGAAGGAAGATACACTCAGAGTTTCTTTAGTTTCAGATAAATTAAAATCTAAAGAAGGATTGATTACATATGAGTTTTTAGATTTTAAAGGAAATATTCAAGCCAATATTCAAGATTCTATTACTGTAAAAGCGAATGCAAGTACCGAGATTTTTAGTATTGGAATTGATCAAGTTCAACCCGATCATGTAGCAACCGTTTTAAAAGTTACACTAACTACAGACGATGCCGATTTTAACACATCTTCCTTACATTATTTAGCAAGACCGAAAGATTTACAACTTCCCAAAGAAGATATTTCAACAAAAATCACCAAAACAGAAGATGGTTTTTCTATAGAAGTTTCATCTAAAACACTACAAAAAGACGTGTTCTTTTACACCAAAGCCAAAGGGCATTTTTCGGATAATTTCTTTGATGTATTGCCGAATGAGACAATTACTATTATATTTAAAACGGAAGCCGAAACTCTTGATGATTTAGCGTTTAAGACGTTGAATGGAATTCAACAGCCTATTGTAAAATAATCGTGTCTTTTTTGGTATTTTAGCCTTCAACTAGACTTTCAACTTATGAAAAAAGCTGTATACATCGTTATTCTAACTTTCATTATTTCCTGTACTTCCAAGCCAAAACCCAAAGAAATTATTGGGAACTATACGTTTCAACTATTACAGAATATGCGCAATCTTTCGCAAGAAGAATTTAATTCTTACTTCATCAGTTTAGAAGAACTGCGGGAGTTTGCCAAAGACAGTACGATTGAAGATACGTTCAGAAATGCTATTACGAATGTTTCAAAAGAAACACACACTATGCGACTGCAGCAAGCCTACGAAATGATTCAAGAATCGGGCTATCGTTATCATATTGACTGGAGAAACATTACGTTTAGAGAATATCCGTATACAGTGCGTAATGAAAGTGGCGTTGCTTTTCAGGACGGATTTGTCGCGTTTGATTACAACGAAAAAAAGTTTGTCACTAAAATTGTTTCTATTACTTTTAAAGACCAACAACGCTTGTTCAACTTGTCAAACATAGAACCAGTGCGCAAGCAATAATCTTTGATTTTTCATCATGAAAAAAATATACTTTCTCTTAATTTGTCTATCCCTTTCGGGAATTTTCTCTGCGTGCGAATCTAACTATGTGTCACACGCCAATGTAGGCAAACATGTGTTTTCGGTTTTGAAAACGCTTGATACACTTCCGAGAGAAACATTCCGTAAAAACTTTATCGCTTTTGAGCAACTTAAAAATATGATCAATACTATTAAAGAAGGTGAAAAATTAATTCCAAAGATTGCTCAAATGACCTCAGAAGCTTATAATTCGGACATTAATTATATTTTTGATAACATCAGTGTAGAAGGAACTAACAACTACATTCTTTGGAAAAATATTGAATTTGTAGAGTATACATACCAAACAACACGAAACCGAAGTATGACACTGAATTTTGGAACGTTATTCTTTAAAAACAATCAAGAAAATTTTAAAATCAATAGCTATTGGTTGACTGATTTACAAGTTTCTGGTCTGTTAGGTTTGGGCGGATTGCAACGCGTGGAATAAGAATGATTTTTTAATAATAACAAAAAATAGTTCCATACTAGAGTAATTTCCCTATTTTAGTTACATAACTGATACTACAATCCGATGAAAAAATTACAACTTGTACTACTAGTCCTCATTTCTGCTGCATTCTTTATGTCCTGTGAAAATTCAAAAGGTGTAACAAACCCTGATGATATGGGGAAATATGCGTTTGATATGTTAAAAGAATTCGACAATGCTACTAAAAATAGTTATATCAACTCTATTTTTACGATAGAAGAAATCAAAGATTTTGGCGAACGAAATGCAGAAACGTTAGCACCTAAAGCCAAAGAAGATATTGATCGACTTGAAAAACATGAATATGACGACAGAATGGGACGCGATTACAATCGTACAAAAGACAGAGCCAAAGAAGCCGGAATTTCATGGAATGCTATTGAATATGCTGGTTATGAATTTAAGGAACTGGATGAAGAAGGTTTAAAAGGCATAAGAGGAACCTTATCGTTTACTCATAATGACAAAACCTACACAACAAAAATTGTTGGCGTCTTAATTGAAGGTACCTATAAATTAGTTCGAATTTACAGTCTGAACACTGCCGACGAATAAACTGAATTACACTCACTATTAACTACATGAAAAAACTATCTTTTATAATAATCGTGCTGATCACTGTATCGCTCTTAATTTCTTGTCAAAAAACAAAACGCCTTTCTACTAGTACTGATGTGGGACCATATGTATTTCAACTGCTGAAAAACTTTGAAGGCACTTCTTTAGAAGACTTTAAAAACAAGCTGCTGACGCTAGAGGAAATCAAAGCGTATGGAAAAAAATATGCGGATACACTTTCAAAAGAAGCAATCAAAACGATTGAAGACATTAAAAAAGAAAACTACGAGAATCTAACAAATAGAGCTTATAAAAGCATCCAAGATGGCAAAGAAAAGTACCATATTGATTGGAATGCCATTACATTTTATCAATTTGACTTTAAAGAACAAACTGCTGGTGGTTTGACAGGAATTCGAGGAGAATTGCTTTTTTCGTTCAAAGACACTATTTATGAAGTCCGAACCACAGCTTTAAAACTTGAAAACTTATATGTTCCTGTAGTTGTCAACAGACTGAAGCAACAGAAAAACACAACCGAATAATCGCTGATATTTTACTAAATAACCGAAACAAACTACTCCGTATGCAACCATTTTGGCGTGATTTGCGGAACGAAATGCTGCATGCGTTCTAACAGTTTATCAATATCTGTTTCAACAATCAACATATCAAAGTTCTTCTCTTTGAGCAAGCCTTTTTTCATCATTGTACGCATCATGGCAATCAATTCGTCGTAATATCCGTTGCTATTTAAAACAGCGACAGGATGTTCTATTTGCGCCAATTGCAACGCGGTGATGACTTCAAAAAGTTCTTCCATCGTTCCAAATCCGCCAGGCAATGCCACAAATCCTTCTGCCATTTCTATCATTTTCATCTTGCGTTCTACCATAGTTTCTGTCGTGTGTAATTCGGTCAAATTGGTATGCACAACTTCTTTACGTTTTAAAAACTCAGGAATCACGCCAATGACCTTTCCGCCATGTTCCAACGCGGTATTGGCAACTGTTCCCATAACTCCAATTCTGGCGCCGCCATAAATAACAGTAATAGCTGCTTCGGCTAATTTCTTTCCTAATTCAGTGGCGTCTGCAACAATTTTCGGATCGTTTCCGAGACTACTTCCACAGTATACGGCAATGCTTTTCATGTTTTGGTTGTTTGTTGTTTGTTGTTTGTTGTTTGTTGTTTGTAAAGTATTTTCTACATTTTATTTCAAAGCATAAACTCCTAAACTTATAAACTATTAAACTTCATTCCGATGATTTGTTTTTTGTCTATTCGTTATTTTCAATTCAAGTTCAAACTCAAGTTCAAGTTCAAAACGTCACT
>CAZHSA010000339.1:0-4378 GCA_964535135.1 uncultured Kordia sp. | reverse complement strand
CTTGATAGGTTTCTGGCGAAGGTTCATTTTCAATAACATTGAGAAAAATTTCTTTAGGAATTCCTTCCAACTTTGATTGTGGCGAACTTTTTAACAACACAGTTTTTTTCGGTCCTTTTTTCAGCGTTTCAATCTGATTGGCAAACTCAAAACGCACCAAATTGGTATTATTTGTAATCGGATGATTCAAATTGGTTTGCGCCAACGGATTGTAGCGCCATTGTACGGGCAAATATTGTGCGTTGCTGCCTTCACCAAATTCCATCCCAATAGCAGCGCATTGCATGTCGTTTATGAGTTTTGGATTGATGCGAACACCGTATTCAAAAAACAAATCGGTCAATCCTAAATCACGCGGAAATGCTAAGGTTTTTCCTTTTTCGCGAATGCTGTCTAATTCGGCTTGTGCGGTTTCCACCAACCAGACCGATTTTCCACCTTGCATCGTGTACTGATCTAAAATATACTTTTCTTGATCAGAAAATTTCGTCGTTGGTTTTGGAATGATGGCTAAATCGAAACGATTCAAGTTTTCCAAGGATTTTTCAGGGTTTTCAGGAAATGCTTTTAAATCGAAAGGTGCGATGCGATAATATTCTTTTAAACTCTGCAAGAAGCTGGCAATGTAAATATCATTCAATTCGCCATTTCCTCGTAAAATTGCGATAGTTTGTTTTTCTATGATGGTTAATTTGCTAAATGCATCTGCAAAAGCATATTCTAAATGTTGCACAGAACCTGCAATTTTTTCTTCGTCAGAATTTGCCAGATTGTTCTTGTACAATGGAATTTTAACTATTTTTTGATCGTAAATAGCAATTGCCCACGGATAGACTACTTCACGAGATACTTTATTAGCTACTTCTTCTGTAATATAACGCGGTTTCATGTTTTCCTTTGCGAGGAAATCAATTGCGTTTTCTTCAATCGGATCTACAAATTCATATTCAATATTATCATTATATGCTGCAAATTCTTCTAATAATTGCTCCGTTTCAGAAGCCAATCGTTTGTATTCTGTGGGAATGTCTCCTTTGAGAAAGATGGTAATTGAAACGGGCGAATTCACACTTTTCACGGTGTTTTTCGCTGCTTCCGAAAGTGTATAGCGTTTGTCTTGAGTTAAATCGAAACGTGTGAATATGCTGTTTCCAATGGCATTCAAAATGATCAATCCGATGAAAACGAATAGGATTTTAACAGGAATAGGAATTTCTTTTTTCAAGCTTATCGTTTTTTGAGTTGAACTACAGTTAAGAATAAAAAGAAAATAGTGACACTCACAAAATAGACAACGTCTCTTGTGTCAATAACGCCACGCGCAATGCTATCGAAATGCGCTTTCATTCCAAATTTTTCAATCGTCGGATTCAGGTCACCGAACATATCTGCGGAAGCGATTCCTTCAAAACCGAAATACATCACAAAACAGATAAAAACGGCTACAATAAAAGCCACAATCTGATTCTGCGAAAGCGTTGAAGTAAATACGCCAATACTCGTATACGCTGCAATTAAGAATAGCAGACCAAAGTAGGAGCCAAGTGTACTACCGACATCTAAATTCCCGACAGGGTTTCCCAAACTCCAAACCGTATACACATACAAAAGTGTCGGAATGAGCGCAAGAAGAATCAGCACAAACGCACCAAAATACTTTCCGAGCACAATTTGCCAACCCGAAATAGGTTTCGTCAACAATAATTCGAGCGTTCCTACCCGTTTTTCTTCCGAGAAACTTCGCATGGTAATGGCAGGAATTAAAAAGATCAAAATCCAAGGTGCTAAAGTGAAAAACGGTGTTAAATCGGCAAATCCGTAGTTCAGAATATTGAATTCACTTTTAAAAAACCATAAGAATAATCCGTTGAGAATTAAAAATAAGGCAATCACCAAGTATCCTATGGACGAGGAAAAAAACGAGTTGATTTCTTTTTTTAGTATGGCAAACATTTAGTTCTTTTTTAATACAATTATATCTTGATATGATAAGGTGTTTTCGGTTCTTCCGGACCATTCGCCTGGAAAATAATGGACAATCTTGAAGCCTTTTGCTTCAAACTGTGCAAACATATAATCTTTGTCAAAAGCAACATTAGCTTCTTTCACTTTTTCATCCATCAACGCATAATGTCCACGGGCCACTTTAAAATTCATTTTGCTAGACGACATCTGCTCGCGAGCTACTTCATCTAAAATAAAAAAAGTAGAGATGCATATTTTTTCAGTAGCTAACACACGGTGAATTTCATCCAAATAATGCAATACATCTTCGGGCATCATGTGTGTGAAAACGGACGTTAAAAAGGCAAAGTCAAAACTAGCATCGTCATACGGAAACGTGAAATTTTTCGCTTCAGCGTTCGTATTCAAGTTGTATAAGTCGTTTTTTAGTGGCGTATGCGTAAATTTAAAATTTGGATATTTTGACGTAATGTGTTCCGTACACCAATTGACACCTTGTGCCACGACATCAAAACCTTTATAGCTTCCTTGTTCGTTTAAAAACTTCGTAAACGGAATGGCCATGCGCCCAATTCCCGAACCAATATCTAAAATGCGGCTATTTGGTTGAATGTTTCCGTATTGCTTGAAATATTCGAAAAACGTTTCTCCAATTTCAATATAATTTCCAGGGCCTGTATATACATATCCTTTGGGCGGTTCTAGTTCGTGTCGTTTTCTAAAAAGATCGACAGGCGCGTATACTACTTTTCTCAGTAATAATCGTTGTTTGGGTGATAATTTGTAGTATAAAGCTCTTAACATATAATTTTACAGCTTTTTTAAAAGCTATGTTTGTGTAACGTTTGGTTCTGACTTCTAGTATTTTTCTTAGGATAAACTCACCAATTTATCAACACTCCACGCGTATGGTTTGTCGTTAAACATGGCTTTGGTTTGTTTCCATACGTTTTTAAATAGTTCTGAATTCCGATAGGCTTCTAAATCGTCTACATGTTTCCAATGACTGTACGTAAAGAAAATTTCAGGATTGTTTTTATCTTGATACAACTCTAAAAATTCGCAGCCTTCACGATTTTTGATCGATTGTTTTTTTTCGTCAAACATTTCCAGAAAATCTGGAATATATTTCGTGTGAAAACTCATTTTTACGATGCGTACAAACATATTTATGAACTAAAATTAATCGTTATGGTATCTCTAAATCGCAAACCGAAAAGGGTAGAAGCACTACCAACGGTTAACGGATTACTTTTGTAAATTGCCAATTCTAAAAAATCGGCCGAATTGAACAAAGCTAACTTTTTGCCATCTTCTTCACGTTTGTGTTTTTCCAGCTTGAAATTAATCGCGTCGCTATAACACTCATGAATGGTTTTGAACTTATAATTTCGTGCGGAAATTTCAAAGTTTCTGCCTTTTCCGACATCTTTAAACAGTTTTCTGGAAATATTAGAAACGACATTTCCGTAATTGTCAATATAAATTACATTGCCAATAATCTGCGTTTCATCAGTATTTACGACAGGTTTAATGCCTGTTAAATATTTTATTTCTTGAATTGTTTTCCCGATTACTTCCAGTGTTCCGCCGCGTGCAATATGGCAAGCAACTTGCACAAAAACGTCTAAAACGGGGAAATTTGTCTCAATTCGATCATGAATATTTATTTCTACAATCTTTTCAGGAACAATCTCGGCAGCAATCAAACTCATGATGCCATTATCAGCACACACAAAAAAATGACCGTCTAACTTTAGCGCGATATGTTTATTTTCAGGATTCAACTCTGAGTCGATTCCGATAATATGAATACTGCCTTTTGGAAAACTTTTAAATGCATTTTGAATAATGTACGCCGCTTCCGTAATGCTAAATGGATTGATACTGTGCGAGATATCAACAATACGACCGTCGGGTAGTTCACTATAAATAGCTCCTTTAACTGCGCCCACAAAATGGTCTTTCTCCCCAAAATCTGTTGTCAGTGTTATGATTGCCATTGGCGAATTGTTGATATTTTTTTAAGTTTAATCTATTAAAAAATGGTAAGTTTGCTTTGCAAATCTAAAAAAACAAAACGGAAATCTAATCTTTAATACGAGTCGCTTTTGAACGAAATTATTTTTGAACTTTCTGAGATCAGTCCAAGAGAGTTTTTTGGTCAACAAAACACCAACATAGAATCGCTAAAAAAATACTTCCCAAAACTTAAAATTGTAGCGAGAGGAAACAAGATAAAAGCATACGGAGATGAAACCTTATTAGAAGAATTTGATAAGCGATTAACCATGCTTATGGAACATTTTAGTAAATACAACAAGATTGACGAAAATGTCATTGAACGTGTATTAACTAGCGAAAGTTCTAAAGATTATGATACATCAGATTCTAGCGGAGCAGTTTTGTTACA
>CAZHSA010000338.1:0-4382 GCA_964535135.1 uncultured Kordia sp. | reverse complement strand
AATCACACCTTTAGAAATGTATGCGCCGTGACGTGCAATGGCACTTGGCACTACACGAATTCCTTTTTCTTTATAACCGCGTTTCAATGGAATTTTGTCGTGAAACTCAAAAATACCAGCTTCCAAGGTTTCCATTTTCTGAATTGGAAAATATAACACCACTGCTTTCTTTACCCATTCGTTCACTTGCCAGCCATCCGTAGTCGGTTCGGCAACGCGCAATTCTCCAACATCCAATAAATCAATCACCTTGCGAATCGCAGCTTGCGTATCTTCATTTTTTAACAAATCTCGGTTGTCCCAAGCATTCTCTATCGTTTCTTTTAATGCAGTCATGTTTTTATAAATTTTGTACTTTTTTCTGTTATTTGGGTGCGTAGTCAGGCTATCCACTATATCTCCCGTGAAAAACGGGAGGATGCCGTTGCTATCCTGCGCACAACTTCAAAGTGTAAAGATAAAGTCTTATTATGAATTATTTCATCAAAATTTACAGATCTAACACATTCCATACATTTTATATCAAATCGCTACTAAAATCAATTTAAAAACACATTTTTCACACCTAAAAAACATCAGTAATAATGTCAGTTACCTCAGTGTTGCTTTGCAGAAATTTATCATATTAATTCTTTAAGGGATATCAAAAACATTGATAATCAAAAAATTAACCTGAAAAACCAAATACCATGAAAAAAAGAAAACTTAAAAATTTAGACTTAAAAAAGCGATCTATTTCAAACTTAAATGGAAAACAAGTAAAAGGAGGAGTAATCCCAACATTTACAGTAGTATCTTGTTGGTCTTGTCTATCTTGTCCAACCATTGATTGTACAGACGGTGTCGTATGTCAAATTACAAAAACCGAAGATCCTTTTGACGTTCCTAAGCGTTAGGAAATCACAAAAAAAGTGAGTACGCTTTGTACTCACTTTTTTTATATAAATTAAATACGCTTTCCTTTCCATTGAAAATAAATAAAACGCTCATATTCTCCTAATGCATTTTAAGGTCATTTATTCGAGTTTCTCGGATATTTGCGCCCATTCAAAAATTTCCCAATAAACGTATTTCGGACACAGTAATGATATGTTACAAAACACACAATGGTAGTTGCTGTCGTGACTAGTAAAAATTTTGGAATAGCGCCAATAGGCAATTTCCATACAGTCAGTGGAAATAATGCTGTTAATGGCAAGTGAATTAAATATACCCAATACGAAGCATCTGAAATGTAACGCATTCGCTTGGAATAGTTGCTTCCGTATCGAATGAACAATCCTGTAATTCCAAAAATAAATAGCCAAACGGTAAACGAACTGAAAGCAATCAATAGTGGCGAATTGCTATTTGGTTTCAAGTCTAAATCCGAGTATTGAATGATAAAACCTTGTACGATGATTAAAACGATGGCTGTAATCGTTGCGAGCCAATCAAATTTTTTGATCGTGTGTATGTGTTGTTTTGACGTGTAGAGAATCCATCCAATCAAATAGAAAAATACATAATACACAAATGTGTGCATATCTGGTATCAGTGCTGTGGAAGAAGCCACTATCGGTGTTTGTAATAGTGTCAACATCACAAAGGTCATTCCTGCAAAGAAAAGAATACGAACGAGCGGTTTTGGAAAAATCCAGTAGCCAACAGCTTTGATGTGTGCTGTGAGTTTAGGTGTTTTCTTCAATAATAATGCAAGTACGACTGCAAATGCTGTGCAAAAGATTAGATAGTATAAAAACCATAAATGCGATGTGCTTTTTGGAAGGTAAAAGTAGAAATTTGAGAACGGTTGAAGCGTGTCTACTAATGCATTTTCTTGTCCATTAAATGTTTTACTGCTATATCCAAAAGCGAAATAGAGTATAGGCGAAAGGAGAATCAGAAATACAATAAACGGCAATGCAATTCTTGCGATCCTGTTATGAATCATGCGTTTGGGACTTCGCTCGTAAAAAAGCATCGCGCCAAAAAAGCCAGCAATGAGAAAAAAGATGGGCATACGAAACGAATGGATCATCAATACTAAAAAGTCAGTAGCAATGTGCGTAGACGTAGAATCTTTCAGTGACCAAACATTTCCGTGGTTTGTCACATTATACGTTAAAGCAGAATGTAAAACCAATCCCAACATCATCATGATGGCGCGTAAAGAATCGAGTGAATGGATGCGTGCAGTTTTCAATAGTATGATTTTAATATAAGTGTGATGAATTTATTTTTTTGGCATAAACACTGCGACAGCGAGCCATACAATTCCTAACGATAAAAAGATGATTCCAAACGGATCGTCAAGACCTTTTAAGGCAGCGCGAATAAAACCAAAAACTGCAAACAGAAGTGCGCCCATCCAACTTCCCCAAAAGTTATTGTGAACTTCATCTGCATACAATAATTCCTTTTTTTCAATCGCTTTTTCGTCTTCTTTGTAGTCGTTGCAGAAGGTTTCAAAATTAGGTTTCTCGTCAGTAATGCCACATAGCATTCCTTTTGAAGTGTCTATTTTTCGATTTGCACACAACAAGCAGAGTTTTATGCGTTCTTCATGAGTTTGATACTGCTTATTTTTCATTGTTCTGATTTCAAAATCTTCTTTTGCAATGGTTTTAAAATCATACGTACCTAGTTCTTTTTTTCTTTTAGCAAATACCATTATACTCAGTATACTAAAAGCTGTCAAAAAAATAATTCTTAAGTAAGGTGATAAAACGATTTTCTCTAGGAACGACAAATCATAAAATACATCTAAAATATCTGGAGACATGTACGTGCTGTATACTATAAGAATGAGTCTTACAAAAAAAAGAAGCGTTAATACATAACAAACGTATTCAAGCGATCTTAGTTTTTTTGTGACCTGTTTTTTATGGACAAGTACTTGATTTAATTCGTAACCAAACCAAAAATAGATGCCAATTATCAAGAAAACTATCAAGGTAGTGATGATAGTGCTAGAATGGAAAAAAAGACTTATTACTATAATTTGGTAAAGTACAAATAGAGCTAGTATTGTATTAAAAGATTGGTAAAGCGTGCGCCAGTTCATTGCGGAATTTTTTGAAATATACAAAATGTATTTAATTCAACTACTTCAATTGAATTTTATACAGATTTCTCTAGTAAAGTCTGGCATAAGTGAAAGAGCTATTGTCCTGTTTATAAGTTAATTGTTTTTTATTTTATATTAAATCTAAAACTACCAGATTATGAAAAAAAAGAATTTAAAAAATCTAAATTTAAAGAAACAATCTATTGCTGATTTTACTAAAAATGAACTCAATGGAGGAACTTCATTAACTGTGTATTCATGTGTTTTTTGTCCAACAATAACGTGTACCCAAGGTGATATATGCGATGTGTTAATCTCATATGCACTTGACGATATTCGTATTTGTATTGAATAGTATTGATAAATGAAAACGGGCTATTAAAAGCGCTTAAAAAGATACTTTTTTAATAGCCATTTTTCATGAAAAACAGCCAAATTATAGCTTATCTTCTTCAAATACAGTGTTTCTTTCCTGTCCTTGCAGCAATAATTCATTCAATTTCTATACACATTGAAATATAAACCTTATTTTTGCCAAAAATTTACATGGCGCGTATTTTAGCGATTGATTATGGGAAGAAACGAACGGGAATTGCCGTTACTGACGAGATGCAACTCATTGCTTCTGGTTTGACGACGGTTCGTACGCATGACCTTATCAAGTTTTTAAAAGACTACGTTGCCAAAGAAAATGTGGAATTGTTTTTGGTTGGTGAACCAAAACAGATGAACAACGAAGCTTCCGAAAGTGAAGTGTTGATCAAAGAGTTTATTCGCCTGTTAACCAAAGCCATTCCTACAATCCCAATAAAACGTGTAGATGAACGTTTTACATCAAAAATGGCGTTTCAAACCATGATTGATAGCGGATTGAAAAAGAAACAACGTCAAAATAAAAGTTTAATAGATGAAATAAGTGCAACGATTATCTTGCAATCTTATCTATACAAATAATACGAATATGATATTACCAATTGTCGCTTTTGGCGATCCTGTTTTAAGAAAAGTAGCAAAAGATATTACACCTGAGTATCCAAACTTAGATACCTTGCTAGAGAATATGTTTGAAACCATGTACAACGCTTATGGTGTTGGATTGGCAGCACCACAAATAGGTTTGCCAATTCGTTTGTTTATGGTGGATGCTACCGGATTTGCCGAAGATGAAGAATTAGACGCAGCACAAAGAAAACAACTTGAAGGTATGAAAAAAGTATTCATCAACGCAAAAATTATTGAGCGCGATGGAGAACCTTGGGTTTTTAATGAAGGTTGTTTAAGTATTCCTGATGTACGTGAAGATGTATTTCGTCCAGAAAGTATCAAAATTGAA
>CAZHSA010000337.1:0-4392 GCA_964535135.1 uncultured Kordia sp. | reverse complement strand
CTAAGTTGAATACACCAACCATTTGATTTTTTGGGAATGATGGATTCACCATTGGACCTAACATATTGAAGAAGGTTTTTACACCTAATTCGCGTCGAATTGGAGCCACATTTTTCATCGCTGGATGAAATAAAGGTGCGTGCAATACACAAATTCCTGCCTGATCAATACTTTTTTCTAAGAAGCTTGCATCATTGGTAAATTTGATGCCCAAGTGTTCCATCACGTTTGAAGAACCACTTACCGAAGAAACTCCATAGTTTCCGTGTTTGGCTACTTTTACACCAGCACCTGCTGTAATGAAGGAAGCTAATGTGGAAATGTTAAAGGTATCTTTTCCGTCGCCACCTGTCCCGCATAAATCAATGGCATTATAGGCAGATAAATCTACAGGAATGCACAATTCTAATAAGGCATCTCGGAAACCTTTGAGTTCTTCTAGTGTGACACTTCGCATCATAAAAACGGTCAAAAACGAAGCAATTTGGCTCGGATTGTACATGTCTTTCGATATATTGACAATGACCTGTTTGGCTTCCGCTTCGCTAATGCTTTCGTGATTGATAAGTCTATTTAGTAATTTTTTCATTTTTGTTTTTTTAGTATTTAGGCTTTAGTAGTTAGAATTGAGACGAGTTCTTTGGATATTTATAATTTCCTAGAAACAGATTGCCACGTCGTAAACTCCTCGCAAAGACGTTTCAAAGAATTTCAATTCTCAAAACTCATAGCTAGTTTTTAACCCAATTTTCTAATATTTGTTTTCCGTGTGGCGTTAACACCGATTCCGGGTGATATTGCACACCGCGAACATCGTATTCCTTGTGACGCAATGACATAATTTGTCCGTTTTCATCATAGGAAGTTGCTTCTAAGCTTTCTGGTAGCGGACTAGCTACAATCCACGAATGGTAGCGACCAACTTCAAACTTTTTTGGTAAACCTTTGAATAAAGATTCATCTTCGACAGACACTTCTACTTCCGTAGCAACTCCATGATATACTTCTGACAAGTTTGACAACGTTCCGCCAAAAACTTCTCCAATCGCTTGCTGTCCCAAACAAACGCCTAAAATACTTTTGGTAGGCGCATATTCTGCAATGATAGGTTTTAACAATCCTGCTTCATCTGGAATACCTGGACCTGGAGAAAGAATGATTTTTTCGTAATCATCTACTTCTTCTAGTGATAATTGATCGTTTCTTTTGACCGTAACATCACATTGTAAGTCTTGTAAATAATGTACAAGATTGTACGTGAAGCTGTCGTAATTATCTATGACTAATACTTTTTTCATTTTTGTTTTGCTTTTTGCCATTAATTATTGGCTTTTCACTTTTTATTTTCAAAGTACTTCTCGATACAAATTTGTTTCACAAATTCACTCGAAGTGACGTTAGTTGTTCGTTTACTATTTACATTTGTTAGCATCTCACATTTCGAACACTGAGCGGAGTTGAAGTATGACATTTAAAATTTCCAAGAAACAACTTACTTCGGTTATCATTTCGCAAAGACGTTTCAAAGAAGTTCACTTTTACATTTACAATTTCCTAGATCGTTTCTGCAATTTCCAACGCGGTGTTTAGTGCTCTAAGCTTGTTGTATACTTCTTGGTTTTCGTTTTCTTCACTAGATTTTGCTACAATTCCTGCGCCTGCTTGGTAATGTAATTTGTGGTTTTTACTTAAGAAGGTTCGAATCATGATAGCATGATTGAAATTCCCGTGAAAGTCCATAAAACCGATCGCACCACCGTAAAAATCACGGTTAGAGGTTTCGTATTTTTCAATGAGTTGCATCGCTCTGTGTTTTGGTGCGCCACTTAAGGTTCCCGCAGGAAATGTATCGGCTACTACTTCCATAGTGGCTACATTTTTATGTTTTTGCGCTGTCACTTTGGAAACTAAGTGAATAACATGCGAAAAGAATTGCAATTCCTTATACGTTTCTACGTTTACTTGACTTCCGTTTCTGCTTAAGTCATTTCGCGCTAAGTCTACCAACATTACGTGTTCTGCCTTCTCTTTTGGATCGTCAAAGAGTCTTTTCGCGGAAGCGGCATCTTCTTCATCATTTCCAGTACGTTTAAACGTTCCGGCGATTGGGTGAATTTCTGTATGATTTTCATTCACAACCAATTGTGCTTCTGGTGAAGAACCAAAGATTTTAAAATCGCCATAGTCAAAATAAAACAAATAAGGTGACGGATTGATGCTTCGCAATGCACGATATACATTAAATTCGTCGCCTTTGAATTTTTGAATGAATCTTCTCGACAATACCAATTGAAAAACGTCTCCGCGATGGCAATGTTTTTTGGCCAATGCTACATTTTGTTTGAATTGTTCATCGTCTAAATTCGATTCGCGTTCGCCGTCAATGGAAAACTTATAGGTGGTGAAGTTTTTGGTGCTGAGTATGTGTTCAATTTCCGCAATATTATCTTCCTTTTCATAGCAATGCGAAAAGAGATACGCTTCATTTTTAAAGTGATTGAAAGCAATGATATTTTGGTACACTGCATAGTACATATCCGGAATGTTGAGCGATTGCTCTTTTTTGGAAATTTCTACTGATTCAAAATACCGAACGGCATCATAAGCAATATAACCGAACAATCCATTGTTGATGAACTTGAAATCGTTTGCATCTGTTTTAAATTGTTGCGAAAACTCATGAATCAACGCAGGAACATCGGTTGTTTTTGTAATCGGAGTACTGTCTGATTCACCATTTGGAAATTCCCGCGTAAGCGTTTCATTCTCCACCTTAATACTCGCAATCGGATTGCAACATACATATGAGAAACTGTTATCGCTGGCGTGATAGTCGCTACTTTCTAACAGCAAACTATTTGGAAATTTATCCCTAATTTTTAAGTAAACACTAACAGGCGTAATGGTGTCTGCCAATATTTTTTTATGCGTTGTTTTTAATGTGTACATAGTTCAATTTTTTTCATAAAAAAAAGACTTGCCGTGATTGACAAGTCTTTTTTGATATCTATTTTTTGTAAATAGGGGACTTTCCTCACGATTCTGAAGTTCGTAAGTTCCACCACCAAGTATTTACAAAATTTGTTTTCATAATTTTTTCGTTGACACAAATATATAAATCAATTTTTAGAATAAAAAAAGATTTTAATATTTTAATGCAACAACCAAATCAAATTCGTCGCTAATTGCTTTGTCTTTCAATCCGTCAAAGAAAGAAGCTGAACCATATTTGATTCCAAATTTAGTACGATCTACTTTAAGTTTTGCTTCTGCCGAGTTGTTTTCTAGTTCTATATCAAATGCTACACGCGATTTATTTCCTTTAATAGTTAAATCGGCAGCAACTCTGTATACGTTGTCATCAGTTTCAACCACTTTTTTAAATGTCAAGGTTGCAGTAGGATACTTTGCTACACCAAAAAAGTCATCAGACTTTAAGTGTCCGTCTAATTTTTGTTTTCCGCCGCCACTTATATCTGTAGTGTTAATTGTATTCATGTCGATGGTAAATGTTCCGCCAACTAATTTTTCGTCTTTAAACTCTAACGTTCCAGATTTAAAATTAATTGTTCCTTCGTGCTGACCTGTTACTTTGTAACCTGTCCAATTAATTGCGCTTGTTGCTGCGTCAATTTCTTTGTTTTGTGCAACTGCTGTTGCAATGGTAGCAAATACGAATAATGCTACTAATGATAAAATACGTGTTTTCATTTTCTTGTTTTTAATGTCTGTCGATTTGTTTTAAGGGCAATTTTTTCAGGATTGCGAACCTCTTAATTTTTCTAATAATATGTTGAGTGTTTCCGCTTCTGTTGTTGTGAGCGGTTGCACACTATTTTCTTCTAAGGCATCTAATTTTGGATTGATAGTTTCTATAAGATCCAATCCATTTTTTGTGATGACGATTTCTACTTTTCTACGATTTTCAGGACAAATGGTACGTTCTACCAGCGTTTTGGCAATCAGTTTATCTATCAAACGTGTGGTATTGCTATTTTTATGAACCATGCGCTCTTGGATGGTGGCAAGATTGGCAGGTTTTCCCTTCTGACCTTTTAAAATGCGCAACACATTAAATTGTTGCAATGAAATATCATACTGTTTAAAAAAGCTAGTGTATTTTTCCATGAAGATATTATTCGTCACAAAAAAATTGATCGCTGTCTTTTTGGCTAAAGGCAACGGTGCATCACTTTTTAAAACATCTTGTAATTTCATAATTGTATGTACAATATTTGTATGTACAAATGTAATGATATTTTGAAAGCAACAAAGAAGTGTAGTGTTAAAAGTTTATTAATTTTAGATTGCTTTGCTTTTTGAAATACAGACTTTTGTTCTAACTCGTCTAAATTCTCACTATTCAATTCTCACTACTAACATCTCAAAACA
>CAZHSA010000336.1:0-4408 GCA_964535135.1 uncultured Kordia sp. | reverse complement strand
GTGATGCTTTTTACAGTCAATTCAACGGTTTGGAAGATTTACATCATACCATCGTATTGTATTTGGATGCTGAACCTATTGGTTGTGGAGCAATTAAGCAATTTGACGAAAATACAGTGGAGGTTAAGCGCATGTACATCAGTCAAAAACTTCAAGGAAAAAGTTTAGGCATCACTATTTTAACCGAACTTGAAACTTGGGCAAAAGAATTGGACAACAAACGTTGTGTTTTGGAAACAGGAATGATGTTGCCTGAAGCCATTCGTTTTTATGAAAAAAACAACTACCAACGCATTCCAAACTACGAACCCTATATTGGCGCACCCGAAAGTGTGTGTTTTGAGAAGCGATTGTAAAATTAATACCCTTGCGATTTCAAGTGTTTTTGATATGCATCAGTGAGTTTCTGAGCTCTCTTTTTTAAATCATCTTGTACATTTTGTGGTAAGGTTTTAATTTTAACCGTATTGAAAACTTCTGTATCCAATTTGAAGCAAATACTATACGCCAATTGTGGATTCATGCTATATAAACTATGAAAATAATCAGTCATTTTTTTAGTTAATTCGCTGCTCGACAACCTGTCTTTATTGTTTTTGTACAATTCATAAAAATAAGTTGCAACACATTTTGAATCGTTATTGCAGGCATTTACCTTGCTTTTTTCAACTGTAGAAAACGTATTGAAGGTTGAACTCGAACTTGAACTTGAACTCGAACTTGAAACTGAATTCGAAGTTGAACTTGTCACGCTTGCAGAAGAGCTAGTTTTTCCTTGAAACTTCCCGTTTGCCCAGTTTCCAGCATCATAACGTGTTTTGTTGTAATACATGACACCTTTTCCGTGGTATTTTCCGTTTCTATATTCGCCCATATAATAATTGTCTTCCGACCATGTGTAACTTCCAAGTCCGCTAAACTGACCATTGCTAAATTCGCCAATATAATAATCTCCATTGTTGTAATCTAGTTTCCCAAAGCCATCTCTTTTTCCATTACGAAAAGAGCCAAAATAGAATACATTATTGCTATATTTATACACGCCAATACCATTTGCGCAATTACCTAACATACAGCCAGTTTCTCCATTATATTTTAACAATCGTTTCGAGACAGGTTTACCATTTTTAAAGACGAGTTCGTACGTTTCTCTTTTTTTGGAATCGTTCATAAACCCTGTTGTTTTGTTTCTGTCGTAGAAATACACCGTATTCTTGCCATCGTATTCATAGGTAAAAGCGGCGTTTTTTTGAAAAGAACCTGCATAGCTAGAAAATACAGCATCTTTTATACTAGCACTTTCAGTGAGCATCGGACCATACGGTTTGCCATTGGTAAAGAAACCTTTCGCTGTTTTTCCATTAGAAGTATATTTGAATTCTCCATAACCATTATCACAATCGCCTCGTAAGCAATTCCCTGAACGTTCCGCTACAGTATTATTTTCTACTGTTTCTCCAGCATCATAGGTGTTGAAATCATAGGCAGGATATACGGTAAAAGGTTTGGCGCTTTTGTAGTTTTTTAAGACTACTTTTTTCGTTGTTCCTTCACCTTGATAGAATACATCAACATTGTTAGGCGCATATTTATATAGACTGCTTTTTTGAATAACCACACCATCATTTTTAAAGACAACTACCGAGCCATTTGTTTTTTTAAACCAATACCCATGCGTGGTTTCTACAGCAACTTGTTTTGCAGAATATGTGGTGTTAATTATAGCATTTTTTACATTTTCTAATGCATACAGTTGATTGTTATCTTGGTTAAAAACCAAAATATCATCTCCCATATAACTCAACATTGCTTTTTGTACCGGCGTATTGTTTACATAGAGATAAAAATTATCTTCTTTTACCTTTTTCCAAGTAGCTACTTGAGCATCTGAACTTGCATCTGTTTCCATTGCTCTTACTTTCTTTCTTAGAACCATCAAATCTTTCTCGATTTTAGTAATATCGGTAGTCCCAGTCACTTTCCCATTGCTATAGGTAATTTGACGCAAGGTAGGATTAGGAAAACTTGGAATTCCTTTAGCCATGCTCATATCTATCAATCGTACTTGAATGATCCAATTGCCATACGTATCATATTTGTAGGCATAATTGTATGCTGTATAGCTGCCATCACTTTTTCGAGTTTCTTTAGAGAACAGAAGATCGCCATTGGCATTGTATTTTTTGGTAGTGATATAATACTTGCTTTCCAGTTTTGTAACTTTTCCTTGATCATTATATGTGTAGATGCTTTCTGAAGGTGAACTTGTATCATATCCTGCAACTTTCTTTGTCACGAGATTGTTCTCAACAAAAATTTTGTCATTAATTTGTCCACCAGTAATATATCCATACTCCATTTTTTTATACATCTCTTTCGTGGCAGGTCCATCTTTCTTAAAACTAATAAAGCGTACAAAGTCATCCTCTTGATACACATAACTTTCAAAACGATTTCCATACAATCCATTATCTGACGCATACTTAACAAGTCTACCTTGATCATCATAGCGATAACTATATTTTGTGGTCTTGGCTTTTCTTGTGATTTGTGAAGTTTTTACTTTTCTAAGTTTTGGATCAAATTCAGTTACACTTTCTAACTTTAATTCAGTCATAATTTCACTACTTCTAAACTTTTCTCTTTGATCAAATTGTTTCTTTTCTAGTTTTACCGGGATAGCCTTGTTTTTTCCTATTTTCAAGCCGTAATCTTCTTCAATCTCATGCATAGGAAAACCTAAGTCTATATTGCGTACTTTTTTGGCTACAAACGGTTTTTTACCTAAAATGAGTTCATCATACAAAGATTGTCTAGCATTTAAAAGTGCAGATTTGATGTTTTTACTTTTAGGAGTTTTTCCACCAGTAACATCTCCGTTACTATAGGTAATTTCTCGTATATAAAAATTAAAACGACTTCCATACAATCCTTTTGTCCCTTTAGATAAAGTATAGGCAATAATCCAGTTTCCATACGTGTCGTATACATATTTGTAATGTGTTGTATACTCAGTTCTTATTTCTTTTTCAATCAAATTGTACGTATTGAGTTGAAAAGAATACTTGCGTGTATCTCCTTGTTGTAGTGTTAAAAAACCTTGGTTGTTGTAGCTGTATGATTCTGTAAACGTTTTGTTGGCACTTTTGTTAAACGTAACTTCTTTAGTGACCAATCCATTTTTTAAATGATATGTTGTATTGCCATTTGGAAAATTGTAAGAAAGTGTATTGTTTTTATAGCTGTACGTAAGGGTTTCTACTTTCCCTTTTCCTTTGAATACATTTTCTTTGATGAGTCCATTCGAGTAAAAACGATACGCATTGATCTCTTCATTTCCATCTAGCTTTCCTGCGTTTGAAGTTTTGCTTGTACTGCTTTTTAGCATTCCGTTCGCATCATACGAATAATAAAAATGAAATGCATTCGGCTTCCCAAAAGCTTTTTGAAATGTGTTGATATTACTTGTCAACTTGTCACCGTCAAAAGTGAGCGTTCTAACACTATACTCTTTTTTTAAATAATTAAAACTTTTAGTTTCAAATCCGAAACCAATATCTATAAATGTGGACTTTATAACTTTTGTGGGTTTGCTATTTTCTTTCACTTTTAAATGAAAGTCTTTCACCAAATCGGTATTCGGGACTTTCAGTATATCTTTTTGCGTTTTTACATGTTGCGCAAATGAAAATGTGAGACTGCAACAGAAAAAAAGGAGAAAAAAACGTTTCATAAGGATCACTTTATAAGTTACAGCACAAATATGTTGAAAAGTAAAAAGTGATAACATTCGGCAGATGACGTATTTTTCTTTGGTGATACATTATTGTGTTTAATTGAAAAAAGTATCTTTGCAGCACAACACCACAACTATGAGTCAAGAAGTATCAAAACGCTATGCGCTGCGCGGCGTTTCTGCATCGAAAGAAGATGTACATAACGCTATTAAAAACATTGATAAAGGATTATTTCCGAAAGCATTCTGCAAAATTGTACCCGATTATTTAACGAATGATGAGGAATATTGTCTGATCATGCATGCAGATGGTGCAGGTACAAAATCATCTTTAGCTTATATGTATTGGAAAGAAACAGGCGATCTGTCTGTTTGGAAAGGCATTGCGCAAGATGCGTTGATTATGAATATTGACGATTTGTTGTGTGTAGGCGCTACCGATAATATCATGTTATCTTCTACGATTGGAAGAAACAAAAACAACATTCCTGGTGAAGTGATTTCCGCGATTATCAACGGAAGTGAAGCACTTATTCAAGAACTCAAAGAATTTGGTGTCACCATTCATTCCACAGGTGGAGAAACCGCTGATGTGGGCGATTTGGTGCGTACGATTATTGTTGATTCTACCGTAACAGCACGCATGAAGCGAAAAGACGTAATTGACAATGC
>CAZHSA010000335.1:0-4477 GCA_964535135.1 uncultured Kordia sp. | reverse complement strand
GTTTCTGAGCTTCTCCAATTACCATAATCTGCTCGATAAAGCGAGACTCCTTGAATTTATTTTCCATGACCTGAGGAGCAATGTATTTCCCTCCAGAAGTCTTAAATATTTCCTTCTTACGATCCGTTATTTTTAAAAAACCATCACCCACAATTTTACCTATGTCCCCAGTATGAAACCATCCGTCTTTGAGAACCTCCGCAGTCTTATCCGGTTTCTTGTAATAACCTTGCATTACGTTTGGCCCTTTGACTAGAATTTCACCATCGCTGGCAATTTTCACATCTACATTGTCAATTACGCGTCCTACAGTTCCAACTCGGAATCCGCCGTTGCGTTGATCATTTACAGAGATTACAGGTGATGTTTCCGTCAATCCATATCCTTCCATGATTGGAATTCCTGCTGCCGCAAATACACGCGTTAATCGTGCTTGTAAAGGCGCACTTCCAGAAACCATCAATTCTAAGTTTCCACCCAAACCTGCTTGCCATTTGCTAAAGATCAGTTTGCGTGCTATTTTAAGTTTAAATTCATATAATGCTCCATTTTTTCCATATGGCTCATATTTTAATCCGAGTTCTATCGCCCAAAAGAATAATTTCTTTTTAATTCCTGTTAAATCAGCTCCTTTTGCATAGATTTTATCATATACTTTTTCATACAAACGCGGAACCGCTGTCATCACGTTTGGTTTTACTTCTTTTAAGTTATCGCTGATTTTTTCAATAGATTCAGCAAAGAAAATTTCAATTCCACAGTATTGATATAAATATAAAATCATGCGCTCAAATACGTGACACACTGGTAAGAAACTCAACGCTCTTGCTTGTCCGTTGTGTAATGGTACACGTTTTTGACTGTCTAATACGTTAGAAACCAAGTTGCTATGTGCTAACATTACGCCTTTTGGCTTTCCTGTGGTTCCTGATGTATATATTAAGGTCGCTAAATCTTCTGGAGTTACGGCATCTTTACGTGCTTGCAATTCGTCATCATTGCTCGTGTCTTCTCCAAGTTTTAAAATTTCGGACCAGTTGGTTTCTCCTGTAATTTGATCAAAAGTATAGACACCTTTTAACTTGGTGTTTCCTTTTATTTGATTTAATTTTTCGACAATTTCTTCATCAGAAGCAAAACAATAGATCGCTTCTGAATGATTTAAAATGTATTCGTAATCTTCTTTTGCAATGGTTGGATAAATAGGAACATTTTGTGCACCAATTTGTAACACACCGATGTCCATAATATTCCATTCGGTTCTGTTATTGGTAGAAATTACTGCAATTTTATCATTGGGTTGTACGCCTAAACGCAACAAACCTCTACTGATAGCGTTTGCTTTATCTAAATATTCTTGTGTTGATGTAGATGTCCATTTGCCATTACTAAATGTAGTAAGGGACTTTGCTAAGGGATAATTTGCTAATTGATAATAAGGAAAATCAAATAATCGGGTTACATTCGTCATTCTCTGATTTGGTTTTTTTATGAAATTGCAAATTATGAAATTTGTGAGCCATTTTCAAAAGAATGTTAAAAAAGCCTATGATTTTATGTGAAATTTATAATTAATTGTGAGTAATAATTATTTAATCATAATAATTCCATTTATTTATGTGCCGCTTATTCCATGATTTTAAACTTTTTACAAAAAAACTTTTTGATCATTCATAAATGAAAGTTCCATAAATTGTAAAAGTATAGGTTCCTTCTGAATTGTCTATTAAGGTATTTGCTGAGTCCATTTCTATGGAGTATGTTCTTTGAAAGGTTTCTGCATTGTCGTATTGATAAATTTCTGCAAGATGGAAACTGGATATGTTATCTACATCGCTAATATAGTTTGTGGCAGAATCACCAAATTGAGTACTTAATTGTAGCGAAAAACTACTATTAGGTTCTAGCACTTCATCCGTGAATGTAAATACCAAATCTTGAAGTAATCCAGTGGATTCACTATAGATGGATGCATCTTTTAAACTAATAATTTCATTTGGTAATTCTAACGAAGTCAAATTAGGTACGATGCTAAAATAATTGTAATCGGATGGTTTTGTACTTGTAAAAATAGGCAGTTCAGTAAAAATAATCCGATCAATACGCGCACTAGGCGTGATATTGCCCATCGGATTGCTATCATCGTCACTACAGGAAACGAAAGTCAATATTATAAAAGATACTAATAGGATAATTGTTTTTTTCATGGCCATATATTTGCCTGTTATGTCAACAACAATTATACCAAATCAGTTGTTTTAAGCTACGTATTCTTTGCTTCAATCCACTTTTTAGCATTGACAAACGCTTCTAACCATGGAGACACTTCATCGTTGCGTCCTGCTGGATAATTTGCCCAATTCCACTGAAAAGTAGAACGCTCTATATGCGGCATCGTCACTAAATGTCTTCCCGTAGCATCACACAACATAGCAGTGTTGAAATCGGAACCATTCGGATTCGACGGATAGCCTTCATATCCATATTTGGCAACAATTGCATACTTGCTTTCGTCATACGGAAGTTTAAATTTTCCTTCTCCATGAGAAATCCAAACACCTAAAGTCGTTCCTGCTAAGGAAGAAAGCATCACCGAATTATTCTCCTGAATTTTTACCGAAGTAAAGGCACTTTCGTGTTTTTGCGAATCGTTGTAGGTCATTTTTCCATGTTCGTCATGATCAGGATTGATCACTTCCAATTCCATAAATAATTGACATCCATTGCAGATTCCGACAGATAACGTATCTTCTCGCTTAAAGAAATTTTTCAAGGCTGTATTTGCTTTTTCATTGTACAAAAATGCGCCAGCCCAGCCTTTTGCCGAACCTAACACATCTGAATTTGAAAATCCGCCAACAGCACCAATAAATTGAATGTCTTCCAAAGTTTCACGTCCCGAAATCAAATCGGTCATGTGTACATCTTTTACATCAAATCCTGCTAAATACATCGCATTTGCCATTTCGCGTTCAGAGTTTGAACCTTTTTCTCGGATGATGGCTGCTTTTGGCTTCTCGACTGCGCTCGAAGTGACATCTACTAATTTTCCTGTAAAGTGACTTGGAAACGTATATTGCAACGGTTGATTTTTATAGTTATCATACCGATCTTGAGCCAAACCATTTGCCGTTTGCTTTTGATCGAGTAGGAACGAGGTTTTATACCAAACATCTCTTTTTTCAGCAACATCAAACGTAAACGAATCTTCGTTGTTTTTGATGGTTACTGTTGCAGTATCAGTTACGTTTCCGATGTTGAAGAATTCTATGTTGTTTTTGTTGAGCGTTTCTTCAACAGAAGCATCCGCCTGAAAAACAATCCCTGCATTTTCAGCAAATAATACGTTGATGGCATCTTCTTCACCCAAACTAGAAAGATCCAAATTCGCTCCCAAATTCACATCTGCAAAACACATTTCAAGTAGTGTCGTGATCAATCCGCCAGAAGCGACATCGTGTCCCGCCACTATTTTATCATCTTTGATTAAATCTTGAATCGTGTTAAAAACAGTTTTTACATACGCCGCGTCGGTTACATTTGGCGCTTCGTTTCCAATCGTATTTAATGTCTGATTGAACGAACTTCCTCCTAATTTAAAATCGTCTTGCGAGATATTTACATAGTAGATGTTTCCGCCATTTTGTTGTAAAACTGGCTCTACGACTTTGCTTATTTCATTACAGTTCGCTGCCGCAGATATGACTACGGTTCCTGGGGAAATAACGTCTCCATCAGGATATTTTTGCTTCATAGACAACGAATCCTTTCCGGTAGGCACATTGATTCCCAAAGCAATAGAAAATTCTGAAATCGCTTGAACGGCCTCATATAAACGTGCATCTTCACCTTCATTTTTACACGGCCACATCCAGTTTGCAGACAACGAAACACTTTGCAAACCATCTTTTAATGGCGCCCACATAATGTTAGTCAACGCTTCTGTAATTGAATTGCGACTTCCCGCTACAGGATTGATCAATCCAGAAATTGGCGAATGTCCAATAGACGTAGCAATTCCTTCTTTTCCGTTGTAATCCAATGCCATAACACCCACATTATTCAACGGAACTTGTAAAGCGCCTACACATTGTTGTTTGGCAACTTTTCCGCCAACGCAACGATCTACTTTGTTTGTCAACCAATCTTTACAAGCCACTGCTTCTAATTGCAATACTTGATCGAGATAGATGTGAATGTTTTTCGTTTTGTATCGTGGATTTTTATAATTGCGTTTTATCGTAACGTCAGTCATGATGGTTTTTGGCGAGCTTCCAAACATATCACTCAATGCTAAATCCATCGGTTTGTCACCTTTCGTAGCAGATTCAAACGTAAAACGATCGTCGCCTGTTACATTTCCAACCGTATAGATTGGCGAGCGTTCACGTTCAGCAATTTTGTTGAGTGTTTCAAGATGTTCTTCTGCAATCACTAATCCCATACGTTCTTGCGATTCGTTTCCGATGATTTCTTT
>CAZHSA010000334.1:0-4479 GCA_964535135.1 uncultured Kordia sp. | reverse complement strand
CCATTCAATATAAAGTGATCGCTACGGCTGAAAACTTCTCTGATGGAGAAGAAAGTGTGTTGCCCGTACTCAAAAACAGCATTTTAATCACCGAAGCAAAACCTTTTATGGTAAAATCGGGTGAAGAGAAAACGGTAACTTTTAGCAAACTCGCCAATACGACAAGTACAAGTTTAGAACAGCATCAATTGACGTTGGAATACACGTCTAATCCTACGTGGAGCGCCATTCAATCGTTACCATATTTAATGGAATATCCGTATGAATGTACCGAACAAACTTTTGCGCGTTTGTACGCCAATATGATTGCGGCACATATTTTACAAAGTTCGCCAAAAATAAAAGAAGTGTTTGAAGCGTGGAAAGCGAATGGCGCATTGGTTTCTGATTTGGAGAAAAACTCAGAATTGAAATCGTTGTTGCTTGCTGAAACGCCTTGGTTGCGTGATGCTGTTTCGGAAACCGAAAAGAAACAACAATTGGCACAACTTTTTGATGAAAAAGTCTTGGAAGACATGACACAAGAAATGTGGAACTTATTATATGACTTACAAACAGATGCTGGTGGATTTCCTTGGTTTGCTGGCGGAAATGACAATGACAACATTACACTACATATTTTACAAACCTTTGCACATTTAGTCAAGCTAAAAGTTATTACCAAAAAAACACCGAGAAAATACTATAAATACACTATAGAAGATGCATATACCTATATAGACGAGCAATTTTTAGTAGCACATTCGCTGGTTCGTGACAAACCCGATCCTCTATCTTTTAAACGTGAGATTCCTTATTTGTATACGCGCAGTATGAATGCTGATTTTTCGAAAATTACCAACAAGACGAAAGAAGCCATGGAATTTTACCTTGATAATTTAGAAAAAGATTGGCTGCTGTTATCAGTATCACAAAAAGCGATGTTGGCATTGTCTTTAGCGCGTATGAATCGAGAAAAAGAAGCTAAAAAAATCATGACAGCGTTGGAAGAATCTGCTGTAAAATCGAAAGAAAATGGTATGTATTGGAAAGAAGTCACGGAGCAACGTTATTACAATTCGAGCGCAGTTGAAACGCAGGCATTGCTGATTGAAGCCTTTGCAGAAATTACCAAAGACGAAAAAATTGTGCAAGAATTACAATTGTGGTTGTTGCAACAAAAACAGCGAAATCAATGGGAAACCACCAAAGCAACCACCAAAGCCATTTATGCTTTATTAATAAATCCGAAGTTATTTGTTTCTGTCAAAGACAATACAAAGTTCACCATCGGTACGGAAAAAATTAAGACAAAAAAGTTAACAGCAACTGAAAAAGAAGCTGGAACAGGTTATTTTAAAACGTCATGGTATAAAGAAGAAGTCACCAAAGACAAATCGAGCATCAGCATTCAAAACAATGGAAAAACGGTTGGTTTTGGCGCCGTGTATTGGCAATATTTTGAAACATTGGACAACGTAACTCAAAGTGATGCTTCTGCGCTGCAAGTATCGAAAGCTTTGTATGTAAAAGAAACGATGAATGGAAAAGAAAAGTTACTTCCTATCGAAAATAAAATTTTGAAAATTGGCGATAGAATTACAGTTCGATTGACAATTCGGAATACAAATGATGTTGAATTTATTCACTTGAAAGACATGCGTGCGGCTGGTTTGGAGCCGATCAATGTGTTGTCGGAATACAAATGGCAAGATGGTGTAGGATTTTACGAAAGCACGCGTGATGCAAGTACCAATTTCTTTTTTGACCGCATTCCGAAAGGTGTTTTTATAGTAGAATACGAAGTTCGTGTCAACAATACAGGTGATTTTTCTAACGGAATCACTACGATTGAAAGCATGTATGCTCCGGAATTGAGAAGTCATACCAAAGGAATTCGAGTGAAAGTGGATTAAGATTTTTAATGTAGCGATTGTTTGATGTAATGATGTGTTGTTTGTTGATTTGTTAATTTGAAAATGAACCTTTTGATATGTCATTACGAGGAAGCATGGCGAAGTAATCTGTGACTAAAGAAACAGATTGCCACAAGTTTTTACAAAACTTTCGCAAGGACGTATTAAAAATTATAAATGCTAAATTTTAAATGTAGAAGTGTTTTACTCTAGAATCAAATGACACTTTTGTGCGTTTTGAAACGTCATTACGAGGAAGTATAACGAAGTAATCTGTTAGTTTCGTTTATATCTTTTCTTTGAAACACACAGATTGCCACAAGTTTTTACAAAACTTTCGCAAGGACGTTTTAAAATAGACTTTGAATTAATTCAAAATTCAGCATTTAGCATTCAAAATCTAAAAGCGCGTCAGCGCGATCTAAGAGCAAAGCGATCTAAGAAGATTCCCGCGCAAGCGGAAACAAGTCTAAAAGCAAAGCAGTCTAATTAATAAACTCTCCAATATGCCACAAAATTCCTGAAGGATCGTGCAGAAAAAATTCATTTCCCCAATCGTTATACACGATACTTTTGAGTCGCACATTTTCATATTTTTGGTCTAGCTGTAACGATTGTACGTGTTCAAAATGTTTCTGTAATTCGTCCACTTCCATAAAAATCATGGTATTATTTACCCAATCTTTCACATACGCGTCTTGCAAATAGAAACCGAAGTTTCCCATGCGGAAATAAGACATGTTCGGAAATAGAACGATTTCTTCAAAACCTAAATCACGATAAAAATTTCGAGAAGTTTCATACTCTTTTGCGCCTATAAATGGTCTTATAGATTTGATGTTGTAGTTCATGATACGAGTGGTTGTTTACGTTCGTTTGTATAAAAATTCAATTTCCCTCATTCAAAAAGGCAGTTTACGCATTCTCTATTTTATACTGTAGTAAGATACAATAGTTTTGACTCGTAATCAAACCAACATGATATGAAACCATCTTTACTATGTATGCTATTCATTTTTATCTCTCTAAACAGCTTTGCGCAGAAACGTACGTTGACAGGCACTATTTATGATGAAGATAAAAACGTATTAGCAGACGCAAATGTGATTGTCAAAAATTCCACTAATGGAACTGTAACAAATTCTTATGGCCGTTTTGCGATTGAAGTTGCTCCAAAAGACGTTCTAGAGATTTCCTATTTGGGCTTTGAAACAAAGGAAATTACTATTGACGATCAAAAAGAATTAAAAGTTGAGCTCACTGAAGCTTGGGAGAAAATTGATGCTGTTGAAATAATTGCTTATGGCGGAGTAACTTGTACAAAAAGAATCATCTGCGGAGGTTATTTATGGAACTCAGAAGAAAATACTGAAGAAAAAGAAACAACAGAATTCAAGCGAATTCAAGGCGAAGAACGATTGAATTCACTTTTTCCAAATCCTTCCACAAACGGATTATTTCAGCTACAGCTGAATGAAAGTTATGCAAAACTGACACTAGCAGTGTATAACATGAACGGGCAATTGTTGCAGTCAACTACGTATACAAAGCTTTCTAAAAACCCGCAGATTGACTTGTCTAAACAAGCAAAAGGCATGTATTTAGTACGAATTATCGCCGATGGAACTGTTTTGGAAACGAAGAAAGCGATGCGGTTGTAGGTTGAAGTTTATGGGTTTATGGGTTTAGGAGTTTAGACTTAGAATTAATTCAACATATAAAATTTAGCGTTCAGAGCACTTCTCGATACTAAATTTCTACGAAATTTCACTCGAAGTGACGGTCGGTTTAATATGACAATGTGTTGATTTGTTGATTTGTTTCAATCATATAAAAAATAGTGTTTGAAACTAGCAGATTGCCACAAGTTTTACAAAACTTTCGCAATGACGTTTCAAAAGTAGACTTTGAACTAATTTAAAATTCAAAAAGTCTAAAAAATCTCCGCTTCCAAGCGTTCTTCAATTACTTGATCATCTTGTTTGTACACGTAATAGGAATGATTGTTTTCGTTGAGCGACATCGCTTTGACAGGCTTTCCGTTTTCAAAGACAATTCCTGCTAAGTCATCACATGCGTATCCATCAGTTAAAATTCCGTTGGCAATATTGCTATGAAATAATGGACGGCGCGACGCTTCCGAATGGTAATGCGGACAGTGACTGTATGGTAAGAAATTGAACCCTTCAACAAAGGTTAATTCTTTTGGACGCGAATCTGTAAATCCGCCATTAAACCAACATAAGGAACCGGCGCTTCCACCTGCTAAAATGATTCCACTTTGATAGGCTTTCATCAACGCTTTGTCAATTTCATGTGCTTTCAACAAGGTCATCATATTGAGTGTGTTTCCACCACCAATAATAATAGCGTCCATTTGCAATAAATACTCTTCAAATGCCCAATCTTGCGAACTAGAACTGATCCAAATTTTGAGTACATGTGGCTCTACTTCGATGTTGTGACAGAGTTCATACCAATATTCAATATACCAAGGTGCATCGCCTGTAGCTGTTGGCAAAAAACAGATTCTCGGTTTCGCTTTTCCTGTGAGTTTTGCTGTATATTTTACAAATTCTTGATT
>CAZHSA010000333.1:0-4509 GCA_964535135.1 uncultured Kordia sp. | reverse complement strand
TGTGCGTTGGTCGCTTTGCTCTGTTGTGGGTTGTTTTCGATTTAAAATTTAACATTCATAATTCAACATTTTAAATCCTAGTTTCGTTGTCTGTTTTAATACTAAAATCGCAAATCGTACCTTATAAATCCGTAGCTTTTGTGCGACTTATTTGAAAAGGTTGAAATAAATCCCAGCTAACGCCAAAACCGAGTTGATTGCCCGAATCTACAAAACGATAGTTATAATTGTCATGTCCGTACACATAGGTTGCGAAAAATCCAATATCGCGATTGAATGGATAGACCGTAAAGGTTGTTTCGCTGCGTAACGGTTCAACGAAAGGATGTGCGCCTTGAATGATTTCAAATTTTTGTTCGAGAGAATAGCGCAATTTTGGTTTGACTTGATATACAAATTCATATCCTAAACTAAAGCGATGTCTGCCATAAATACGAATGTCAAAGTCTGTGTACCCTCCAAAATCGAACAATCCGAAAAAGCGATTGTGATAGAGCTCATATGAAGCCGTAAATGAATGAATTTTATAAGGTTGATCTGTTTTATCTAATTCATTGAAGCGAAAATTCAACGATAGTTTGGTGGTGTTTGTTGAAAAATTTCCATTGGTTCTGTTTAGTAATTGCGAAAGATCGCTTTGATCGTTAATTGTAGCATGAAAAGCAGCGCATGGAATAGATTCATCTTCTTCACCCGATAAAAAAGCACAACCCGATTGTCCGTTGGAATAATGTCCACTCTCAATTGCCCATGTTAAAAAGTTATTACTTTTAGTTTTGATCATGTGTTGCCAACCAAATAGGATTCGATACGAAGGTGTTTTTACAGGTTTTGAGTTTTCTGCATACATGCGAATATGCGGCTGAAACGTAAGATAAAAAGCATTTCCTGCCTTGTTTTCTTCACCTTGCATTTTTTCAACAATATCATTGATAATACTGTAATACACCACAGGTTTTGCATCAAAAATGATGTCTTCTTGCGCGTTCATATTGGACAAATATCCGAGCGAAGGTTTTACCGCAATCGGATAAAAATCATTAAATGCATTGGAACCGTTTTTACTTCCATTAGAAGCTTCATCAGTATCAGAAGTTTGTCCAAAACTCAGTTGAACTAGCAATAAGCATGTGAGAATAAGTACTTTTTTCATGAGTCAGTGTATTCATTAGCAGTTTTAAATGTAGGAAAAAAGTAGGCTTCTTACCAAAGCTGAATGTATGAATTGCTCTTTTCACTTGATGAATTGCTTTTATGAGTTTATTAAAATTACATAAAACTACGTTGCTTACACTTTCGGATATTTTGCTACTTTTAGAAAAAATTTATGTATATGGGATATCCGAAAGAAATCTTGATCTTACGACATGCAGAGAAACCTGCAGATACTAGCAATGAAAATTTATCCACCAAAGGCTATGAACGCGCTGCCGCACTCGCCTATTATCTGACCGAAACTTTTGGTACGATTGATCATATTTTTGCGGCTGGTGTCGGATTGAAAAGTCCGAGCAAACGTCCTTTAGAAACGATAACGCCTTTGGCAACGCTTATAGATAAGAAGATTCATGACGCATTTTTAAAATATCAATATCAAGAAATGGCTGCACATATTCTTGGCGATGATAACTACACTGATGCAAGAGTAGCCATTTCTTGGCAACACACGGATATTGAAGCCATAGCTAACGCCTTTGGAACCAAAAATGTTCCAACTTCTCCATGGCCAGAAGATTGTTTTGATTTGGTTTGGAAACTTACATACAACGGAGACAAAACGTATACGTTAACACAAATTCCACAATTATTAATGTATGGTGATACCGATCAAACGATTGTGGATCCTGTAAAAAAATCATTCTGTCAAGAATTACAAACGATTGATCCTCGTGACTTATTTGGCTCGCAAATACCAAGACCTGCAGGAAATTTTCCAAATCAGGCAATGACCTGTATTTTTCAAGTTCCAAAAGCGAATGTTCCAGAAGGGTTGGCAGAACAATTTATTTTTGTAGGCGCCAGTTTTTTACTTTCAGAACAAGCCATTATCAACAATCAAATTGCAGCAATTTTAAATGTTGCGTATGATGTAAATGATCCTAAAGATTTGCAAATTCCGTTTTCTGATCCTACAGTAGACAAAAGAGCTAGCTTGCCTTTTGAAAAAGCAACGAATGAAAATTACTATCTCAATCAACTAAGTAAAGTTGGTTTGGTTGATGGCAATGAAAATAAAATAGACACTTTAGTTGCTGCGGTATTAGAAGCGGAACAACTCCTTCAGTTTCCATCAACAACTCAACAAAAAGCAGACGGGATGACCAATTTTTATGCACAAGGAAACTTAGTCATTCATTGTCATGATGGTGGCAGTCGTTCCGTAACCATAACCGCGTTGTATTTATACTACAAATATTATGTAAATACCGATATTCCGTTTGTAACTATTTATAAAAGTATTATCGCTTTGCGCTGGAATCATTCTGTGAACAATCATCCAACACAAGGAATTTGTGAAAACGCGTACCAAGTGCTGAATACGTATGCAGCGTTGTTCCCCGAGCCCATTCGTAAAATATCATAACTAAAAGTAGAATCTATGGTATTCCCGTACTTCAAAACGAAGAAACTTATCTAATTTTAAAGAGTAACTTAAAATTATAGATCATGAAAAAATAAAAATTAAAAAGTTTAGCCTTAAACAAAATTGCAATTTCAAAATTTGAAATCAATGGTGGTTTAGCGCCTGTAAGAGGAGAATCATTATTCAACACTGTTTGTCCTATGTGTGAAACAGAAGATTGCCCAAAGGAAGATCAAGATAGATAATTCGTCCTTACAAATACAGCAAAAGCTTTCAGGAAATTGGAAGCTTTTTTTAATTCGCTACTTTCTAAAATTTTTTCATATCTGAAGAACTACGGTTTTCCCGTAAGTATGAATGTATAATCTTATCTATTTTTATGAATTAACTTAAAATTATAAATCATGAAGAAAAAAAGTTTGAAGAGTTTACTATTGAATAAAACGGTAGTTTCTAGTTTAAAGATTAAAGGAGCAAGAGCTGCTGGAGAATCACGTTTTAATACAGTTTGCCCATTTTGCAATACAGACATTGAACTGTGTGAAACCATTGCAAGAAAATAATACTGCAAATTTATTTGATATTACAGCGAAAAGCTTTCAGGAAACTGGAAGCTTTTTTTATATACTTTATTTGATAATTTGAATTCTGAGCTCTCAAACCAAAAATTTGAATATATTTGAGAATACAATTACACGCAACCAAACAAAACATGATGAAAAAATTATTCCTTGCCTACTTTTTACTTGCTTTCTGCTTTGTAAATGCACAACACGGACTTGAAAAAGATATTGATGCTATAGAATCGAAAGTGATTGAATGGCGACGCGATTTCCATAGAAACCCAGAATTATCTAACCGAGAATTTAATACAGCAGAAAAAATTGCAAAACATTTACAATCGTTAGGTATTAAAGTGGAAACTGGTGTAGCACATACTGGCGTGGTTGGCGTTTTGAAAGGTGATTTACCTGGAAAAGTTATTGCTTTGCGTGCTGATATTGACGCACTTCCCGTAACAGAACGTACCGATGTTCCTTTTAAATCTACGGTACAAACAACGTTTAACGGTGTAGAAACTGGCGTGATGCATGCGTGCGGACACGATACACATATTGCGATTTTAATGGGCGTTGCCGAAATTTTTTCTAAACATAAAGACAAAATCCGAGGAACTATTGTATTTATTTTTCAACCTGCGGAAGAAGGCGCGCCAAAAGGCGAAGAAGGTGGCGCAGAAATGATGGTGAAAGAAGGTGTACTGAAAAATCCGGATGTCGATGCCATTTTCGGGTTGCATATTAGTGCAGGGTATGATGTAGGAACCATCAGCTATAAATCTGGAGGAATTATGGCAGCTTCACAAAGTTTTGAAATCAATGTAAAAGGAAAGCAAAGTCACGGTTCACGTCCTTGGACAAGTATTGATCCGATTGTGGCAAGTGCCAAAATTATTGACGGTTTGCAAACTATTATTAGTAGAGAATCTGAATTGACAAAAGAAGGCGCTGTAATTACTGTGGGGAAAATTACTAGTGGCGTGCGAAGTAATATTATTCCTGAAAAAGCGCAACTTATCGGAACTATTCGTACGTTAGATTATGACATGCAAGCATTCATCAATCGACGCATGAAAGAAATGGTGCCCGCAATTGCGAAAGCATACAGAGCAGAAGCCACTATTGAGATTGCAAAAGGATATCCAATTACATATAACGATCCGCAGTTGACAGCACAAATGCTTCCGTCACTACAAAAAGCGGCAGGAACAAAAAATGTAGTAGAAATTAAAGCCATTACAGGAGCGGAAGATTTTTCATTCTTCCAAAAAGAAGTACCAGGATTGTATTTCTTTTTAGGCGGAAAACCTGTTGATGCAGCTCCAACTTCACATCATACGCCTGATTTTTATATTGATGAAAGCG
>CAZHSA010000332.1:0-4515 GCA_964535135.1 uncultured Kordia sp. | reverse complement strand
TCGAAATTCCGTCATACGTACTTGTTCCACGACCAATTTCATCCAACAGCACCAAACTTCGCTCAGAAATATTATTCAAAATAGAAGCCGTTTCGTTCATTTCTACCATAAAAGTCGATTCGCCCATCGAAATATTATCGCTCGCGCCTACTCTGGTAAAAATCTTGTCTACCAAACCAATTCTAGCCGAATCTGCAGGCACAAAACTTCCCATCTGCGCCAACAACACAATTAAAGCAGTTTGGCGTAATATAGCCGATTTACCACTCATATTCGGTCCTGTAATCATGATGATTTGTTGTGCATCGCGATCGAGATAGACATCGTTAGCAATATATTTTTCGCCAATTGGCAATTGCTTTTCAATTACTGGATGGCGTCCGTTTTTAATATCCAAATCAAACGAATCATCTATTTGCGGATATACATAATCGTTCGCTTTTGCCAGCGTAGCAAATCCGCACAAACAGTCTAACTTCGCAATGATATTTGCGTTTTGCTGTACAGCTTTTATATATTGATTGATCCAAACGACTAAATCGGCAAACAACTCTTGTTCAATCTGCGCAATTTTTTCCTCAGCACCTAAAATCTTCGTTTCGTATTCTTTCAGTTCTTCCGTAATATAACGCTCGGCATTTACCAAAGTTTGCTTGCGTGTCCACGCTTCCGGCACTTTGGCTTTGTGCGTATTTCGAACTTCAATATAATAACCAAACACATTGTTGGACGCAATTTTTAACGATGGAATTCCCGTTGCGGCACATTCGCGTTCGAGCATTTTGTCTAAATAATCTTTTCCAGAAAATGCAATACCGCGCAACTCGTCCAATTTGTCAGAATAGCCACTAGCAATGGTATTTCCTTTTAAAATATTGACAGGCGCATCTTCGTTTAAGGTTTCTTTTATTTTAGAGCGAAGCAATTCGCATTCGTGAATCGTGTCGCCAATGACTTTGATGGCTTCGTTTTTACTGTGACTTGTAATTTGCTTGATGGGAACAATGGCTTCGAGCGAATTTTTGAGTTGTATGACTTCTCTTGGCGAGATTTTACCGGTGGCAACTTTGGAAATTAAGCGTTCAATATCACTAATTTGTTTGATGTGATGCTGAATTTTTTCCAATTCATCTGCCTGCTGCAATAGATGGTTGACAACTTCATGTCGCTGTTTTATTTGCTGACTGTTTTTTAAAGGCAACGCCAACCAACGTTTCAACAAACGTCCGCCCATTGGGGAAATTGTTTTATCAATTACATCCAACAAAGTAATCGCGTTGAATGCGCTAGAAGCATACAATTCTAAATTTCGCACCGTAAAACGATCCATCCACACATAGGCATCTTCGGCAATACGTGCAATGGAAGTAATGTGTTGTAGTTTGTTATGTCGCGTTTCCGACAAGTAATGTAAAACGGCTCCAGAAGCAATAATTCCTTCCTGCAAATCTTCAATTCCAAAACCTTTCAGCGAACTTGTATCAAAGTGCGTAATGAGTTTTTCTTCAGCAAAATCAGACTTAAACACCCAATCTTCCAAATAAAACACATGATGATTACTGCCAAACGTATCTGCAAATTCTAGCTTTTTTTGTTTGGGAATTAAAATTTCGCTCGGTTTAAAGTTTTGCAACAACTTGTCAATATATTCTGCTGAACCTTGCGTCGTCATAAATTCTCCCGTAGAAACATCTAAAAAAGAAACACCCAACACTCTTTTTCCGTACTGAATGGCACATAAAAAGTTATTCGTTTTGGCTTGCAACACTTCGTCATTAAAGGCAACTCCTGGCGTTACCAATTCGGTGACACCGCGTTTTACAATCTTTTTGGTTTGTTTCGGATCTTCCAATTGATCACAAATCGCCACACGTTCGCCTGCTTTGACTAGTTTTGGCAAATAGGTATTTAAGGAATGATGTGGAAATCCGGCAAGTTCTACATTTTCCCCGCCGTTGTTTCGATAGGTTTGTACAATTCCTAAAATATTGGCAGCTTTCACAGCATCTTCTCCGAACGTCTCGTAAAAATCGCCGACTCTAAATAACAACATCGCATCAGGATATTTATTTTTGATGCTGTTGTATTGCTTCATTAACGGAGTTACTTTTTTCGCGCTACTTTTTGCCAATGTTTGCTGTTTTTAATGTTATTTTTGCAGAAATTATAGATTGAACTTATGTAAACTTTTTTTATTTGTTTAAAGTTAAAATGAGTTCATCGCGAATTTAAGTAAATTCAAGGAAAACTTACGAATTACCTATGAGAAAACTCAAAAATAGTGAACTAAATAGATTGAGCGTGGACGAATTCAAATCGTCACAAAAAACGAAGCTTATTGTCATCCTTGATAACATTCGTAGTTTAAATAATATTGGTTCGGTTTTTAGAACAAGCGATGCCTTTTTGATTGAAAAAATATTTTTGTGCGGAATTACGGCAAAACCGCCACATAAAGATATTCATAGAACCGCTTTAGGAGCTACAGATTCAGTGGCGTGGGAATATCGAGAAGATACGCTTGCATTAGTCAAAGAACTGCAAGAACAACATGTAAAAGTTGCTTCGATTGAACAAGCCGAAAACGCTGTGATGCTGAACGAATTTGAACCACAAAAAGGAACAACCTACGCATTGGTTTTTGGCAATGAAGTAAAAGGTGTACAACAAGAAGTCGTTTCAGCCAGTGATTATGTGCTTGAAATTCCGCAATTTGGCACCAAACATTCGTTGAACATTTCCGTGAGTGCAGGTGTGGTGATCTGGGATGTGTTTTCGAAGTTAGCGCTTTAAGACTTGTTCCCGCGTAGGCGGGAATCTCTTAGACCACTCCGTTATTAGAGCGCTTCGCTTTTAGAACGCACTTTGGCGCTTTTAGATTTGCTTACTCTTGTGATGGCATCTGAATGGTTTTTTGAAATTTTCCAAACGTCACTTCGAGTGTTTTTTCGTAATAAAATGAAGAAAAAATGTATCGAGAAGTTCTTGTTTTTACAATGCCTTTTGGTTTCAAACATAGCGTGAATTACAAACTCACGCAAGCAATTTAGAGTTTTTAAAGAAACATTTGTTAGTCGCTCTCGCGTTTCCAAAATACCAAAAGACAAAGCCGAGTCTAAAAATCATTTATCTCCGAAATAATCTTCTGGTAATCGTTAGCATTGGCAACGAAATCTAAATCGGAAACGTCGATGATTTTTACGTTTAAATCTTTGTGCGTTCGGATGAATTCTAAATATCCGTGGTTGATTTTATCTAAGTATTCAGAAGGTATTTTTTGTTCGTAATCGCGTCCGCGTTTTTTGATGTTTCGCAGCAAACGTTCCGTGTTTTGATAGAGATACACATACAAATCTGGCTTTGGAATTTCCTTATACATGATATCAAACAACTTTCTGTACAACTTGTATTCTTCTGCTTGCAACGTAACTTTTGCGAAGATGAGCGATTTTACCACATCATAATCCGACACAATGAAATCTTTGAATAAATCCAATTGTGCTAAATCGTCCGAAATTTGCTGATACCGATCTGCCAAAAACGACATTTCTAACGGAAACGCATAGCGACTGTTATCTTCGTAAAATTTTGGCAAAAACGGATTGTCGGCAAACCGTTCTAAAATCAATTTTCCGTTAAAATCTTCCGCAATTTTAGTAGCTAGCGAAGTTTTTCCCGCGCCAATGTTCCCTTCTATGGCAATGTAATTAAACCGAGAAAAATCTTTTTTGTCATTCGGATTTCGCAAGGTTTCTTCACTTTTTTCAATGCCTTGTAATGGAAGTTCATCATTTAATTGTGCTATTGTTTTTTTATACATCGGATGAATTTTACTCGGCGCAATATCACACAACGGCTGCATCACAAATTTACGCTCATGCGCCAACGGATGCGGCAATACTAGCAAATCGGTTTGTAGGATATAATCTTCACAAAAAATAATATCAATATCAATGACGCGATCTTGATAGCCTTTTTTCTGACTTCTAATACGACCGAGCGAGACTTCAATTTCTAGAATTTCTGCCATCATTTCGGCAGGAGACATTTCCGTAGTTATACACAAACACGCATTGTAAAAATCGTTCCCATCGTATCCCCAAGAAGGTGTTTTGTAGATAGGAGAAACTTTGACAACATGCCCAATTTTAGCAGAAAGCTGCTGCACTGCGTTTTGTAAATGTGCGCGTTTGTCGCCAACATTACTCCCAATAGCGATATATGTAGTTTGTAACAAGTTTGGATGCAATTAAATAGGTTTGTGCTCTGAAAATAGCTGCGCCAAATATAGTCAAAATATAGTGATTGAAAGGTGGAAAAAATGGAAAGTACTTTTTAGGAACTCAAAAAAAATACTATAATTAATTTCACAAAAGCGTAACTTTTAGAGAGAAAACCACACTTACTTTCTAATTCGATTATTAATAGATATTTTTGTACAAAATATATACGCTATGAACTTTTTTAAACGCGTTCTTTCCACTATTGTGGGAATGACCATTTTTGTTGCCTTAT
>CAZHSA010000331.1:0-4530 GCA_964535135.1 uncultured Kordia sp. | reverse complement strand
TCATCATCGTAGTAAGTAATCCAATGGATACGATGACATTTTTAGTGCACAAAACAACTGGATTGCCTAAAAACAGAATCATCGGAATGGGCGGCGCGTTAGACAGTGCTCGTTTTAAGTACCGATTGGCAGAAGCGTTAGAAGCACCAATTTCTGACGTAGACGGAATGGTTATCGGTGGACACAGCGATAAAGGAATGGTGCCATTAACGGCACATGCTACTCGAAACAGTATCAAAGTTTCAGAATTCTTATCAGAAGAGCGATTAACGCAAGTAAAAGAAGACACGAAAGTTGGTGGAGCAACCTTGACAAAATTATTAGGAACGTCTGCATGGTATGCACCAGGAGCAGCAGTTTCAGGATTGGTTCAAGCAATTGCTTGCGATCAAAAGAAAATGTTCCCTTGTTCAGTTTTATTAGAAGGAGAATACGGCTTAAATGATTTATGTATCGGAGTTCCTGTAATCTTAGGTGAAAACGGAATTGAAAGCATCGTAGAAATTGAATTAAGTGCTGCTGAAAAAGCACATTTAGCAGAAAGTGCTGAAGGAGTAAAGAAAACAAATGGACTCTTAGAATTATAGGTCTTATTTTATAAAATCAGAGAAAAACCTCATCGTGAAATGCGTTGAGGTTTTTTTTATATCCGCAAAAATGTAACATATTTGTAGTATTAAATACCTATTGAATAATTGGTAATTACATAAAAACTTAAAAGATGAAAAAAATACTAGTATTAGCAGCATTTGCATTTAGTGTAATGGTTTCTGCACAAGGAAAAATAGTAGAAGGAAAAATTACTTCAAAACAAACCATATCTACTGATAACAAACAAGTGCAAGAACAACTTGATATGATGGGGAAAATGGAGGCGATCACATTATTCAGAGGAGCAAACTCACGATCAGAAATAGACAACCCAATGTCTGGAAATATCGTGACCATTATCAATTCTGACGAAAAGAAAATGTTAGTATTGATGGACAATCCTGCATTAGGGAAATTGTACACGATGGAAAAGATGGATATTTCTGAAGAAGATTTAAAAAATATTAAAGTGACAAAAGGTTCAGAAACTAAAACGGTATTAGGATATGAATGTCAAAAATATTCCACTTCCGTTACCAAAGATGGTGTAACGGTTGAAATGGATTTATACACTACAGAAGAAATTGATGCACCTAATCAACAAACAGCAACTTTAGGAGGGAAATTAAAAGGATTCCCATTATTCATGACAATGAAAATGAATCAAATGGGTATTGACATGGTAATAACAAATGAAGTGACTAAAATTGAAAAACAATCCGTTTCTTCTGATTTATTCAATGTTACGCCACCAGAAGGTTACAAAAACATGAAAGGGCAATAATTGTATTTTTAAAATAGAATAACAAGAGGCTGTCTAAAAAGTACTTAAAACCGTCATTCTGAGCTTGACTCAGAATCTCATTACGTTGATTTTCAACTATTATGAGAAACCGAATCGAGTTCGGTTTGACGAAATCTGTACTTTTTAGGCAGCCTCTTATTAGTTAACTCAAAAATTAAATTCTCTATGTACAGAAAATATAGTAAGTACTTGGCGTTTCTTTTGCTAGCATGTCTTTTTACAGCGTGTAAAACAGCGTCAAAAGGACCAACACATAGTATTCAAATTGAAATACAAGAAGTGCTATCAGAAGAAGAAAAACAGCGTGCGATTAAAAATATTCAAAGGCGTTTGGAATCACATGGAGCAGAAAATGTAGTCATTACAGCGCAGGAAGATCAAAAAATTACCTTTAATTATACTGGAAATGTAAAGCCAAAAACTATGGATAAAGGGTTTGCTGTGAGAGGAAAATTAGAGTTTTTTGAGGTGTGTTTGGATATTGATTTTTTGGCTAAATATTTACTTAGCCTACGCGATAATAAATCGGGAGAAGACAATCTTATTTCTGAAACAGTAGATGATCGAGAAGCTGCCAATGTATTTTTTGGGATTTCATTAAATACTTCAGGTTATCCTTCTTTTGGAATTATTACCAAAGAAAACAAAGAAAAAATTGTTCCGTTACTAGAAAAAGAACCTTTCTATTTAGGCAGTCAAAAAAAATATGTCAAATTTCTATTAGGAAAAGAAGATGATAAGGGAAATCATGATGTATATGCAGTTTATGTTAATAAAGAGGGCAGTCCTGCACTAGATGGTAGTTATGTTGTAGATGCTGCTGCAAAAAAGGCGTCGTATCATGATGCACACGTTATTACGCTTCAAATGGATGACGAAGGTGCCAAGATTTGGGAACAAATAACGCAACACGCCTATGAAACACGCGGAAGTATAGCAGTTGTTGTGGATGATGAAGTCTATACAGCACCATCGGTTACCAATGGACCAATTAAAGGAGGTTTTACGGAAATGACAGGAAACTTTACAAGAGAAGAAGCTGCTGTTTTAGCAAATGCAATTCGTTTAGGAAACATTCCGAAAATAGTAATTATCAAAGTAGAAAGCCTTTTGTCGTACTAAAAAGTGTATCAAAGTAGTAGGATAACATTCAGCTACTTAAAGTAAAATTAAATGCTAAAAGATTACGTTTGTCTCCTCTTTATTTTTATATTTGGCGGATGATTGCAAAAAAGTGTTTTAGTGCTCTTATAATTTTAATCACACTCTTTGGTTTTTACAAAGAGCAAACACCTGCGCCTAATCAAGAAATTGAACTTCAATTTGCAGAACGTGAAGCAGTTGCTCAAGATGCAACTATTGTAATTCAAGCAATCAAACAACAACTACAGGATTTTGGTGTAGAAAACATTCAAGTGCGTGAGCGTACTGCGCAAACACTCAAAATTGCATACTTTAGCGAAGATGCTGTTGCCACTATCAAAGAATTTTTGGTTGAAAAAGGATGGTTAGCAAACGATGAATCGCCAACAATACCTACAGAAGAGCAACAAGTATATCTTCAAGCATATGCAAACGTTGATCATTGTAAAATTGATATTTACGAATTACAATCCACTGCCGATTCTTATTTCGGCGGAACGCACGGAAAGTACATTTTAGACTTACACAAAGAATACGACAAATCTCCAACGCCAAATTCGTTTGCAAATACGAATTCGTTTATAACAGGAGATCATCATACACTTGCTATTGAATGTACGTATACAACTTCTGGTTATACGGTAATTCACAAGGAAAACATAGCTTATGAGATTCCTGATGTACGCGCAGGACCTTTCTCAACTACACTTTCATAAGTTTTTATATCTAAAAACATACGATGCTTTTTTAGGAAAGCATCACATCGAATACATGTCAAAAAAACACATTGATATGTACATAGTGTGTTTTTGATTTCTTCAAAAGCACAAAAACCATACTAAAAATTACAAACAAAACAATTGTCAAATGAAGTGGCAAACCATAAGGTTGCTCGCTTGAAAAATTTGACCAAAAACACTAAAAATGCAGAACAAAGGATTAGTAAAATTATTTGCTCTTTTATTCGGATTGGTAAGTATTTATCAATTATCGTTCACTTTTATTACGAATAAAATTGAAAATGACGCAAAGGCATATGCAGTCATGCAAGTGCCGAAACCAACAACTGGCGCAGAAACTAGAGAAAATGCAGATGCTAGAAGTCTAGTAGAAAAATCATACTTAGATTCTATTGATAGAAAAGAGCCGATCAACTTCGGGTTTACAGAATTCACATACAGTGAAGCTAAAGAAAAAGAATTAAATAAAGGTCTTGACCTTAAAGGAGGTATCAACGTAATTCTTCAAATATCTGTGCGTGATATCTTAAAAGGATTAACGAACGACACCGATAACGAAACATTTGAAAAAGCATTAGTTAGAGCAGATGAGCTTCAAAAAGATGCACAAGAAGATTATTTAGAGTCTTTCTTTAGAGCTTTTGACGAATTAAAGCCTGCTGGATTAAAATTAGCAGATCCAAGCTTATTCTATACAGCTTCTCTTCAAGAAGAATTAAAAGAAAATACATTCAACACAGAAGATGCTGTTGTACAAAGTGTGTTAAGAAGAAAAGTTGATCAATCAATCGTTTCGGCGAAAGAAGTATTAAACAAACGTATTGACCAATTTGGAGTAACACAACCAAACATTCAGCGTTTAGGAACTTCAGGACGTATCTTAATTGAATTGCCTGGTGCAAAAGATGTAATTCGTATTGAAAAATTATTACAAACAACGGCGGAATTAGAATTCTGGAAAACCAATAACAATACGCCTGCCTTAGCAACGTATTTTGTAAATGCAAATGAAAAATTAAAAGAACTTCCTGAGTTTGCAGTAGAAAAAGCAAAAGACACTACAGATGCTGACGTAGACGAATTAATTACTTCTACGGAACAAGATTCATTAAACATTGTAAATCCATTATTTGACAAAATTTCGATGGCTCAAAATCGTGGTGGAGGAATCATTGCAATTGCAAAGAAAGAAGAATACAAAGCTGAAATTTTAAAATTATTAGCAAATCCAATATTAAAGCAAATATTACC
>CAZHSA010000330.1:0-4539 GCA_964535135.1 uncultured Kordia sp. | reverse complement strand
CCAGTAATTACCCGAATGCCTCCTATGCCACCTTGGGCGACATACAAAGTGCTTCCATCTGCGGAAGCTGCAATACCATTAGGTGAAATTAATAGTGATGCCTCTCCGTTTCCATCCACATTTCCAGAAACACCTTTATTTCCTGCAATAATTTCTGCGTTTCCTTGGGTATCTATTTTATACACAACATGTTCGGCAATTGCTGTGGCATAAAAATATCCATTCACGTAAATGATAAAACCTATACCGCCCGATATGGGTAAGTTAACGAATGAAGAAACCGCATTGGTTTGTGCATCTATTTTAATAATTTGCCCAGAAACATAATCAGATACGTACATGTTGTTGTCTGCGTCTAATGTCACACTACTATTATTTGTAATGGATTGATTTATGGTCTGCTTCATGCCGCTTGTGTCAATTTTTGTCACCGTATTATTTGTATTATTGTTTGTAAATAAATTTCCGTCAGTATCAAACGCTAGTGCTATAGGCCCCGTAACACTAGTAGCTATCGTTTGCGTTACAGTACCTGCATCTGAAAGTTCAACAATATCTGACACATTGTATCTTGCCAAATATAAGTTTCCTTGATCGTTAAAAATCATTCCTGCAGCGCCTGGCTGGTTTTCGGCAAACAAAGAGACTGATTGATTGGTGTCTATTTTATACACTTTAGAATCTCCATAATGAGATGCAAATAAATTTCCATTAGCATCCACGACCAAGCCATCCGATGCGCGAAGCGAAGAGTATGTGGAAACTTGCACAGAAGATGTTGGTGGCGGATCAACAGGATCAGCTGGATCAACTGGATCAGCAGGGTCAACAGGGTCAGTTGGATCAGTTGGGTCTGTTCCGTTATCTTCTACAGGGTTCATGGGTACAATCTCATCTGATGAACTATCTGAACAGCCAACTAAAGGAATGATCATTAGTAGTAAAATGATTGTTTTTGTAAATGTAAATGTGGTTTTCATAATTGCTTTTTGTGGTTTATACTTCGGCAATTATAGAGACATTACAAGTACGGATCGTTCAAGATTATGATTTGGAACTTATTCTGTAGTATCTTTTTGCTCTTTGATAAATTGAAATGGTGTTTTGCCCATTTTCTTTTTAAATTTTGTATTGAATGTAGTTTTTGAATTAAAACCTGCTTCATACGCCAGTCCTAAAATCGTTAGATTTTCGTGTCCCTCTTTTTGGGATAGTTGTATGAATTCTTGAATGCGATATGCATTGATAAAGTCATTGAAGTTTTGCTTGAATTCTACATTGATAAGATTGGAAAGAATATTGGTATTGACTTCTAACATTTTTGCCAATTCACGAAGCGTCAATCTAGGTTGTAAATACGGTTTTTCTTCTTGCATTAATTGCATTAATTGTGCTTTTAGCGAGTCTAATTCCATATCTTTTAAAAGTGGTTCTTTTTCTTTTTTCACTTCTAAAGACATTTTAAATAATGCTGGTTTATTCATGGCAAAGTATGCCAAAGCATAGGTGATAAAAACTAACGCAAGCCAAATCATTCCATACCCAAAAACATTAAACGGATTGTAAAATCCGATCACCCAAGATAAATATGAAGTAAGCCAAGCAGCAAGACAGATTGCTATTAGCATTAAAATTACGGTGAGATAGTTTGGGTATTGCTTGAATGAAAGATTGTTATCTGTATTTCTCTTATATCTTAACAGCAATCGCACATTTAATAACAAATAGAATATATTTAAAAAGATGGCACTTCCTTCAATACCAATAAAACGTGCTCTGGTATATGTTCTCCAAAGTATGTGTAACGAATTCGATTCGTCTAAAAACATCGGAATTTCAGAAAGTAAAAACAACCCTACGGGAATTAAATGAATGAGCAATTCATTTCTGCTTAATTCAAATTTTGAGAGTAACGTTTTTATATAGAAATATAAAATTGGACCGTATAAATAGATGATTGCGTCTGGTAACGCCAGAAAATTTGGAAACTTACTTAACAATTTGGTATTAATAAGAACTCTGCCAAACATTGTAAGAACCAGCAAGCATATAAATACAGACAGAAACTTATTTGCACGTTTGTTTCTGTTTTTAATTCGATATAACAGGATGACAAAAATAGAACCTTGTATGATTCCTAATAGTAATACTACGGTAAAAAAGCTAAACTTCATGGTACTCAAATATACAGTAAAGTATAGCTGCGTAATTCATAATTTTTGTTAAATCATTTCTCCATAAAATCCCGCAAGGTATCATAAAACGCTTCTTGCGTAGGGCGATTTTTTGGAACTTCGCGTAACGGCTCTACTTCTCGTAAAGTTTCATGACAGTCTTTGGGTAATTGCTGATACAACTGTGTTCCCTTGGTTTTCCAAGCAATCATTTCATCGCTTACTTGCTTGATGACTTTCGCAGGATTTCCAACAACCAAACTACGTTTTGGAATTACTGTTTTTGCTTTGACAAACGCCATCGCACCAATGATGCTTTCATCACCAATTTCAGCATCGTCCATAATTACCGTATTCATTCCGACAAGGACATTTTTACCTATATTGGCACCATGAATAATCGCGCCATGACCAATATGCGCACTTTCTTTCAATACAATAGATTTCCCCGGAAACATGTGAACGGTACAATTTTCTTGCACGTTTACACCATCTTCCAAGATAATTTCTCCCCAATCGCCACGAATTGCCGCGCCAGGTCCAATGTAACAATCTTTTCCAATAATCACATTTCCTGTTACTGCTGCTAATGGATGTACAAAACTACTTTCGTGTACGACTGGTATGTATCCTTTGAATTCGTAGATCATGATTTTTATTAGTTTTGAGATGTTAGTATTTAGTATTAAGACGAGTTTTAAGCAATATATTTAATTTTATCTAACCTAGTCGTCAGTTCGAGTTGAGGCTAAAGCCGAAGTATCGAGAACAGCTTAGAATTTCATAATAGTTCTCGATACAACGAATCATGGATTCGCCACTCGAACAGACGTTCTGTGAAACTATATTGAGTGCCAAGCTAAATCTCAATTCTCATGACTCAATACTAATATCTTATTACGCAAATCGCTTCAACGTCTCCTTCGTAAAATCACTCAACACCAAACGTCCAGAAATTGCCGCGCGTTCAGCTAACAAGTTATCCCAATCTTCGGTGCCAGTCCAAAATGCTTTTTTCATTTCGGCCATGGCTTCCGGATTATACGTACATAAATGATTTGCAAAAGCGGTTACAGCTTCATCCAATTCTTCGTTAGAATCGTACACTTTCATGTATAAACCTTTGCTTCTCGCCCATTCTGCATCGTAAAAACTATTGGCGTCAATGGCAATTTGCGACATTCCGCTGAGTCCTAGTTTACGTTCTACAGCTGGTCCAACCACAAACGGTCCAATTCCAACATTGAGTTCACTTAGTTTGATGGAAGCAAATTTGGAAGCCATGCAATAGTCTACTGCAGAAGCCAATCCGACGCCGCCGCCGACAGTTTTTCCTTGCACACGTCCAATGATAAACTTTGGACATTTACGCATGGCGTTGATGACGTTTGCAAATCCTGAAAAGAAGATTCTCCCTGTTTCTGCATCGTTGATATTGATGAGTTCTTTGAAACTTGCGCCTGCACAAAAAGTTCTGTCTCTTCCACTTTTGAGGACTATGACTTTGATCTCATCATTGGTTCCTGCATCCGTGATGGTTTGTGCTAATTTGGCTAGTATATCACCTGGCAACGAGTTGTGTGCTGGATGAAAGAATTCGATGGTTGCTACACCGTTTTCTATGTTTTGTTTTACGTATGGATCGCTCATAACTTGTTTTCCCGAGAAATCGGGAATCTTGTTAATGGTTAAACTTTATTTTCTTGAAATTCCTGATTTCTTAAAAAATCAACAGGAATCATATTTATGTTAGTTCTATTGTATTTTATCAAATAAATCTTCCCAACTTGGGTTCGGTTTTTCAATCAATTCAACTTTCCAATCACGATTCCACTTCTTCATTCTTTTTTCTCGCAAAAGCGCACTTTCTTTAGTTTCATGATTTTCAAAATACACCAATACATTCAAATTGTATCTTGCTGAAAACGTAGTTGGATGTACTTTGTTTTTATGTTGTCTGATTCTTCTTTTTAAATCTTTAGTAACTCCAATATACAATACTCCATTTGGTTTGTTTGTGATGATGTATATGAAATGTTGTTCCACAGATTGTTTCTTTTACTTATTTATGAACTCCCAATTTCTCGGAATACCTTCTGAACTATTATTTTTGAGACTCCCGATTTCTCGGGAGCTTTGAACAATTTGGTTTGCCTTAAAGCAAACCGAATTGTTCAAAGTGATGATTAAAATGTTTCGTATTCATCAAACTCCACTCAAATTTATCCAAATGTCCAAAGACTGCATTTTTTGTCGTTGCTTCTGGATTTTCTTTGAAGTATAATTCGAATGCTTCATACGCTTCTAGCAATTTCGTTTTGGCTTCCGCCAGATTTTCGTAACGCGATTCGCTGATGAGTCCTTC
>CAZHSA010000329.1:0-4539 GCA_964535135.1 uncultured Kordia sp. | reverse complement strand
GTTTGTGCAATTCCAAACGGAATTTTCATACGTCCTGTTTTTTGCACATTCAAGAAATTCACAAAAATACCTTGTGCGGTTTCTGGTCGCAAATATACTTTCGTTGAACTATCTGCGGAAGCGCCCAACTGCGTACCAAACATCAAGTTGAACTGCTTTACTTCTGTCCAATTTTTAGAACCTGACACAGGATCGGCAATGCCTAAATCTTCAATAAGTTGTTTGAATCCTTCCAAATCACTTTCTTCCTGCACACGCGCCAACTCATTACTGATTTCGTCCACTTGTTTTTGTCTACGCAATACATTTGGATTGGTAGAACGAAATTCTTCTTCATTAAAGGCATCACCGAAACGCTTTTGAGCTTTGGCAATGTCTTTGTTTATTTTTTGAACTATTTTTTCTCTGTGATCTTCTACCAACACATCGGCGCGGTAGCGTTTTTTAGAATCTTTGTTATCAATTAAAGGATCGTTAAACGCATCAACGTGGCCGGAAGCTTTCCAAGTGGTCGGATGCATCAGAATTGCAGCATCAATTCCCACAATATTTTCATGCATTTGCACCATTGCTTTCCACCAATAGTCGCGTATATTTTTCTTTAACTCTGCTCCATTTTGAGCATAATCGTATACAGCACTGAGTCCGTCATATATTTCACTCGATTGAAATATATACCCGTATTCTTTTGCGTGCGATACTACTTTCTTAAATTGATCGTCTTGTTTTGCCATGCCGCAAATATAAAACGTTTGTAAATCAGCTACAAGCTATTTTTTTGCTATGTATACAAAAGCTGGTGGAATGTTGAACGCTTCAAAGGATAACTTTACATTGTCCTTAAACACTTCTTTGAGTTTTTTGTAGTATGTAAGACTGTATTGGTACTGTACAAACAAGCTTTCAGCTTCCATGGCTTCATAGGTTTTGCTGAGAATGCGATCGCTAATTTCAGGCGGAATATTTGTAAAAGGCAAGCTAGATATGACGCAATCTACTTTGTCAAAACCGTGTTTTTGCAGTACTTCGGTAATGTCTTCGGCAGAAACTTTTTCAATAATTAATTGCGAATGTTTTATGTTTTCTAACGATTCAAAGAAGCGATCGTTAATTTCAAAAGCAATCAATTTTGTCTGTGGTTGTATTCGTTTTAAAATTTCTTTGGTAATAATTCCATTTCCAGGGCCAAACTCAACAATAACTTTTACGTTATTAAAATCAATGTGCTTCACCATTCGTTTCGTTAAAAAACGGGAGCTTGGAACTATGGTTCCAGAAGTTTTGATATCACGTATGGCTTCTCTGAAAAATTTTAGTCGATCCAATCGAGGAATTTTTAATACTTAGTAATTTTTTTGAATATACCGCGAAGTAAAGAAAATATTCAGAAATTATCGTGTTTTTGTGCGAATCTTTTTGTGTAGGCTTAAATGTGCTAAAAACTCGTATTCATACTTCCAGAAGACATTCCTTTGTGCAGTTTTCGCTGCATGCGAAGATTTCCTTTTCGGAGTTCTAGCATTTTTGTTCGATATTCTAGAATGGATTCGTAATCTAAAACAGTGTTTCGTAAATTATCTAGCAGCTTTTTAGCTTTTGCCTTTTCTATCGTTAACTCCGCCGAATTTGCCGTATGTTCTTTGGCAAGATGATCGTAATTTTTGATGATTTCTTTTAATTCTTCTTGTACGAGCGACTTTTCATTGTTTAAATACTGATTCTTCTTTTTGTTGTCTTTGTAGTTGAATACAGAAATACAGACCATAGAAACCGTCATTGCAGAAAGTGCAACTAATAATATTTTTTGAATTGTGTCTTTTGTAGCTCCACTCATAAAAAAGTAGTACTTTTAAATCAGATGTGTTAAAATTTTAACGTTTTCGTATGGCAAATATATTAAATAATATTCTTACTTCCTTTTTTCCAGCAATTTGCTTTGCGTGTTCTAACAAATTGAAGCATCAAGAAAAGCATATTTGCACAAAATGTCTGCATAATTTACCCTTTACAGAATTTCATACACAACAAGAAAACCCTGTGTCAAATACTTTTTATGGAAGAGTTCATATTGTAAATGCCACCGCATTGCTACACTACAAGAAGCATGGCATAGTACAACAACTCATACATCAATTAAAATATAAAGGCAGACAGGAAATTGGTGCTTTTTTAGGAAATATGCTAGGCGAACGACTTAAAAAAGAAGTTTCATACAACACTATTGATTACATCATTCCTGTACCATTACACAAAAAGCGATTCCGAAAACGCGGATACAATCAAGTAACCACATTTGGAAAGCAACTAGCTATACATTTGAATGCAGAGTATGTAGATGACATTCTTATCAAAACACAGAACATAAAAACACAAGCATTTAAAAAACGAGCCGCGCGTTGGTTGACAGCACAGCATTCTTTTGAAATTACAAATACCTCAACGTTGGTAGGAAAACACGTTTTATTAGTAGACGATATTATCACTACAGGAGCTACATTGGAAGCTTGCGCGTTGGCACTTCAAAAAACACCAAATATTACAATTAGTATCGCAACAATGTCAATAGCAAGTTAAAACCTTCGTCAGTACGAAAAATAATTAGTTTATTTGTAGCGCATTATTTTTACATGAGTTAATGAAACAACGTTTTATATATTTTTCTTTAGTCGTATTGATATTTTTGTCATTGGTGAATTGTGCTAAACGCGGTTTTCCAACAGGTGGTGAACCTGACAAAACGCCGCCAAAAATAGTCAAGGCACAACCCGAAGAATTCAGTACTAATTTTGACGAAAAGCGAATTCGTATCTATTTTGATGAATATATTAAAGTAAAAGATATTCAGAAACAATTGATTATTTCTCCACCGATAAAAGAAGGTGGTTATATTGTGTATCCGCAAGGAAGTGCTAGCAAGTATATTGACATTCAAATTATTGATACACTTCAAGAGAATACAACCTATTCCTTCAATTTTGGACAAAGTATTGTAGATAACAACGAAGACAATCCGTATGATTATTTTAAATATGTGTTTTCTACAGGTTCGTATATTGATTCGCTCGAAGTTACTGGAACTATTAGAGATGCAGTGAATAGAAAACCAGAACAGTTTGTATCGGTGATGTTGTATGAAATTGATTCTACGTACAACGATTCTACGATTTATAAAAAAACACCGACCTATATTACCAATACGTTAGATAGTTTGACAGAATTCAAATTGTCCAATTTACGAGCAGGAACATATAAAATGATTGCGCTAAAAGATATTGCAAACAACTATCAGTTTAACCCAAATGTAGATAAAATTGGTTATGTGGAGCAAGAAGTGACGATTCCGACCGATTCGTTTTATACAATAACAATGTTTAAAGAGATTCTTGAGTTTAAAGCAACACGTCCTGCGCAGATCTCGAAAAACATGATTGCATTTGGCTATGAAGGTTTGGTGGATAGCATGAAAATTACCGTCAATTCGGAAGTTCCTGATACTTTTCGTTACAAAACTACACGTCATCCTGAAAAAGATACACTACGATATTGGTTTGAGAATTTAAAACCGGAAACGGACTCACTTTTAGTAACTGTTTCTAGCGAAGCATATAGCAAAGATTTTACGGTGAAGTTAAAAGATATGGAACGCGATTCCATGAAGTTGGCTACAAATTTCCGTGGAGTGATTCCGCCAAACGGCGACTTTAAAGTTTCTTCCAATACGCCGATTGTGGCTATTGATGAAAGTACAATTTCTATTCAAAATAAAGATTCGATTGCAGTTGAATTCACGGCAAAACTCAACGAAGAAAACAACAGTTTGGATCTGTTTTTTGATAAGAAAGAAAATCAACGTTACTCCATACAAATGTTACCAAAAACGATTACGGATTTTTATGGCGAAGTGAATGATACTTTGAAGTATGCGTTGAACACTAAACCCGATAAAGAATACGGAAACATTCAACTTTCGTATACGGGCGATGACTATCCAATTATCATTCAAATTGTGAATGAAAAGCTAGAATTGATCGCAGAAGAATACGTAACGGAACCAAAACCTTCGTATAATTTTCCGTATATCAATCCGCAGTTTGTGTATTTCCGCGTGATTTATGACACGAATAAAAATGGCAAATGGGATACTGGAAATTACCTTGAAAACATTCAACCCGAAGTCGTAAAATATTTCCCTAAAAAAGTGGAAGTCCGTGCCAATTGGGATGTCATTGAAGTGCTTTCGAAACTGAAATAGGGTTTTGTTAGCTGTTAGATTGTGCTTTGAAATGGTAAATGGTGAATTTTAAATGTTGAATTACTTCGCTCAAAGAAACAATTAGACTTCAAATTACATGTCGTTACTTCGAGTTAATTTGCAAAACATATTTGTATTGAGAAGTGCTTTGATGTACTAAATTAACGTCAGTTCGATATAACTGATTCTATTTATAGTTACAATTAAGTCTAGAAACTTTCTACTATAAACCACATTTTCAGTGTTTTATTTTCATTTTAGCTCATGTGGTTTCTATTTTATTAAAT
>CAZHSA010000328.1:0-4542 GCA_964535135.1 uncultured Kordia sp. | reverse complement strand
CTGAAGTCGTAGGCAGACTTTTAGAACACTATTACGAAATCAACGAAGGAATTGGTGTGCACAAATCGCCAGCGCTCTACGGAGCATTTCCAACAGATCCATATTCGCATACTCCGTATGGAAAAGGCGCACAACAACCTGGAATGACAGGGCAAGTAAAAGAAGATATCTTAAGTCGCTTTGGTGAATTAGGTGTCTTTGTAAACGAAGGAAAACTCTATTTTGATCCATGCATGTTGCGTCAAGATGAATTCTTACTAGAAGACAAAACGTTTAGCTATATCAACATTCAAGGAGAAGCAAAACAGTTTTCGGTAGAAAAAGGATCACTTTGTTTTACCTATTGCCAAGTACCAATTGTTTATACAATTTCGAATCATAGCTCACTAGAAGTATTGCTTTCTAACGGAAGTGTACAAGCTTTTGATAGTTTAAGTTTAGACGCTGAAACCAGTCAAAAAATATTTGAGCGTTCATGTGAAGTAGCACAAATTAGCGTGCATATCAAAAAAGATCATTTAAAGTAAAACAGCAACATTATCATGAGGACATTAAAGCACATATCTAAATTACTATTGGTAACGCTCTTAATGGTGTCTTGTGAAAACGGGCAAAAGAAAAAAGCTTCGTCTGAACAACTAACACAAAAAAAAGTGACAGCTAAAGATATACTAGGAAATAAAGACTATGTAGCTATCTCTTATGGAGGATATCGCACCAAAACGCGTGACGTACAACCAACCATAAAAGAGCTCAAGGACGATATGAAGATTCTCCATGCGATGGGCATCCGAGTTTTACGTACATACAATGTACAATTACCACAAGCAGCTAACCTTTTAAAAGCAATCAGGGAACTGAAAAACGTAGACAAAAATTTTGAGATGTATGTCATGTTAGGTGCTTGGATTGATTGTAAGTATGCCTGGACAGGGCAAACTCCCGATCACAATCAAGAAAGTGAAAAAAACGAGGACGAAATCGAAAGAGCTGTCGCATTGGCGAATCAATATCCAGATATCATCAAAATTATTGCTGTCGGTAACGAAGCCATGGTAAAATGGGCGGCAAGTTACTACGTACAACCAAACGTAATCCTAAAATGGGTAAATCATCTGCAAAAGCTTAAAAAAGAAGGGAAACTCGACAAAGATTTATGGATTACAAGCTCAGACAACTTTGCCTCTTGGGGCGGAGGCGATAGCATATATCATGTAGAAGACTTAAACAAACTCATCAAAGCGGTTGATTACCTATCCATTCACACGTATCCAATGCATGATACACATTACAATCCTGTGTTTTGGGGAACTTTAGATGATGGTAAATCAAGTCTTGAAAAAATTGACTTTGCTATGGAAAAAGCGAAAGAATATGCCATTTCACAATTTGACAGTGTACATAATTATATGAAAAGTTTAGGTGTAGACAAACCTATTCACATTGGTGAAACAGGTTGGGCATCGTATTCTAATGGACACTATGGCAATACAGGAAGCAAAGCGACCGACGAATACAAAGAAGCGATCTATTACCACAGCATGCGCGAGTGGACAGAAAAAAACAGCATTTCTTGTTTCTATTTTGAAGCATTTGACGAAATATGGAAAGATGCCCGCAATCCTGGCGGATCTGAAAATCATTTTGGATTATTTACCATTGATGGAAAAGCCAAGTATGCACTTTGGAATCTGGTAGATGAAGGTGTGTTTAAAGGATTAACTAGAGATGGAAATCCGGTTGTAAAAACCTATAAAGGAATCAAAGATTCATTGCTGTTAGAAGTACAATTACCACCAGTAAAAGCAAAACTAGTCGTAGACCACTAAAATCATGAAAAAACTAACCACATACAGCCTTATAATGCTCCTCGTTATGATTACAGCATGTAAAGAAAAAGAACAAAAAAAAGGACCAGCGCTTGAAGCAGCTGTGTTTGAAACCTCTGAAAGTGGAAACAAACTTACCAAACTTACAGAATTCAATACACCCAAAGATACACTAGCGAAAACGACTTCGATTGTACTTACGCCTTCCACACAATACCAAACCATTACAGGTTTTGGAGGTGCATTCACGGAATCGTCGGCATATTTGCTAAACAAATTGAGCAAAAAAAATAGAGACCTTATTATTAAAGCATACTTTGATAAAGATCAAGGAAATTACTCGTTGACGCGTACACACATGAATTCGTGCGACTTTTCGCTGTCAAACTATTCATATACGCCTGTTGAAGGTGATGTAAACTTGGAACACTTTACTATAGAAGAAGATCGTGATGATCTCATTCCAATGATCAAAGACGCGATGGCAGCTTCACAAGATGGCTTCAAAATCTTTGCTTCACCATGGTCTGCAGCACCTTGGATGAAAGACAACAACGATTGGGTTGGCGGAAAACTATTGCCAAAATACTATGACACGTGGGCATTATTCTTTTCAAAATATGTAGATGCGTACAAAGCAGAAGGTATTGATATTTGGGGATTCACGGTAGAAAATGAACCACACGGAAACGGAAACAACTGGGAAAGTATGCACTACACACCAGAAGAAATGACCGATTTCGTGCAAAACCATCTAGGTCCAAAACTTGAAAAAGACGGAAAAGGTGATCTAATCATCTTAGGATACGATCAAAATCGTGCGGGACTCAAAGAATGGGTAGATGTAATGTACAAAGATGAAGCTTCTTCAAAATACTATGACGGAACAGCGATTCACTGGTACGAAAGCACCTATGATTTCTATCCAGAAGCATTACAATATGCACACAACAAAGCACCAAACAAATACCTAATAGAAACAGAAGGTTGTGTTGACTCACAAGTTCCTGTTTGGAAAGATGATGCTTGGTATTGGAAAAAAGAAGCTACCGATTGGGGCTGGGATTGGGCAAAAGAAGAAGAAAAATACTTGCACCCAAAATATGCGCCTGTAAACAGATATGCACGTGATATCATTGGCTGCCTTAACAACTGGGTAGACGGTTGGGTAGACTGGAATATGGTATTAGACAAACAAGGCGGACCAAACTGGTTCAAAAACTGGTGTATTGCGCCAATCATTGTAGATCCTGAGACAGACGAAGTATACATGACGCCATTATACTATACCATGGTACATTTCAGTAAATACATTCGCCCTGGCGCAAAAATTATCGACGCAAAAAACACAGACAAAGACTTAATGGTGACTGCTGCAAAAAATCCAGATGGAAGCATTGCAGTTGTAGTATTCAATGAAGGTAAAACCGAAAAATACTTTTCACTTCACCTTGGTGAAACATCAAAATCAATATCAATTAACCCACAAGCGATTCAAACCATCGTTATTACCAACTAAAACTAACTTATTATTATGCCAACAGTAGAAAAAGTAGCTAGAAATAGAGTTCCAATTGGTCAAAAAGCAGCCTTTGGAGCCGGTCACTTAATTAATAATTTGATACCTGGAATTCTAGGTGTTTTCGTAGTTTTCTTAAAATCTTCTGAAGGTTTTGCAATGAACACCGTACTAGCGGGTTTAATCGTTGGAATACCACGTTTGTTTGATGCCATTACAGATCCAGTAATGGGATACATATCAGATAACACAAGTTCAAGATATGGAAGAAGAAGACCATATATATTTTTAGGAGCGATTCTATCAGGAATCATCTTTGCAATTTTATGGCAAGTCCATGATGTAGATCCAGAATCATATAATTTTTGGTACTTACTTATCTTTTCAATTCTATTAATATTTGGTAATACGATCTTTTCAACGCCATTGATCGCATTAGGATATGAAATGACATCCGATTACAAAGAGCGAACCCGATTAATGGGATTTGCAAATATCATTGGGCAAGTTGCATGGATGTTAGTCCCTTTCCTATATGTACTTATTCCAGATAAAGATCTCTTTGATTCTATACCAGAAGGCGTACGTATAGTAGCCTTAATCTCTGGTTTTGTAATCATTCTATTAGGCCTTTTACCTGCAATTTTCTGTAGAGGAATCGACTCTAGTAAAATGGAAGGTAGAGAAGAAATTACGCCAAAAGCACTTTGGAATAGTATGAGTAAAATCTTTGACGGAATCAAACTAGTCCTCAAAAACAAGCCTTTTGTAAAGCTTTGTTTAGCTACATTTCTGGTCTTTAACGGATTTCAGATTGTGGCAGAATTTGGAGTATTTATTATCAACTTTTATATGTTTGATGGTGATTGGGACGCTTCCAAATGGTGGGTAGCATTATTCCCAGCAGTAACGGCTGCCTATACAGCATTCATTGCCATTCCAATCATAAACATGATGGCAAATAAATACGGTAAACGAAAAGCATTTATCATAGCTACAGCAATTTCAATGGTAGGATACATATTAAAATGGTGGGGATTCGATCCAACAAATCCATACATGCTATTCTTACCAATTCCATTAATGGCATTCGGAATGGGATGTTTATTCACACTAATGATGTCTATGACAGCCGATGTCTGTGATTTAGATGAATTAGAAAACGGAATGCCACGAAAAGAAGGAACTTTTGGA
>CAZHSA010000327.1:0-4544 GCA_964535135.1 uncultured Kordia sp. | reverse complement strand
GGCGTGTAATAAAGCGCTTCATCATGGGTTCTTGAATCGGCGTTGCGTAATCAGAAAACGAAATACTAATGGCGCCACTTCGCGGATCAAACACTCTAGGTTTGTAATTGTCATCTGGCAATTCCACAAAGGAATGATGCTGAATTACAGAAACTAATGATGCATTTGGTGTGACGCTTTTGATATTTCCGCCTTTAGCCTTTCCTTTAAAAGTCAACAACGCTTCAAACTCTACATTTTTGGGAAAAGCTTTGGTACGTTCTAACGAAAGTGCGCTTTTGGTCTTATCAATTTTATATACTCCTTGTTTATTGTTCGCTAAACTTTCAATAACGCCATGTGCATCTTGCAACAAAAAAGGTGTCAAATCAATCGTATATTTTTTATCTTTTTCAGAAACAATTGGGAAACCGAATAAGACAGATTTCGCAAAGGCTTGTTCCACACTTTTTCGTTCCAAATCGTTTGTAGTATTAGCTCTGTAACGCAAATTGGGTTGCACCAACATGAGTTTATTCCCCATTTTTTTGAATTGCACCACAACTCCATCACCAATTTGTCCTCTATCCAAACCAATGTCATTAGAGCCTACGCCGCTTGCCAACGAATACACATATAAAAAATCTTCATTTAGCTTTTCAACCTCCAAAAAGATTTTATCTGTTTTTTCTTCATAAGAAAAATTAAAATATCCTGTAAATTGTTCTCGTGGGTAGGTTTTCGTTTTCTTTTTTTCTTGTGAAATACTCACAGACGAAGCGCATAAGAAAATGAAAATCAAGAAAGTATATTTATTCATTACCGTAATATTTAGCGATCAAGGAAAGCGTCAAATTTTATTCTAAAAAACAGCGTACTGACGATTCCATCGGTTTTTTTGTTTTAGGCTATGAATATACGTAAAACATCTTATTTTTGTAGGAATTAAAATAACAAACATGATAACATCAGATCAAATAAAAGATCTTATCAATCGCCTTGGTGCGTTAAGGAGGTATCTTTGACATAGATGCCAAACTGATAGAAATTGCCAACGAAGAAGAGAAAACCTATGCGCCTGACTTTTGGGACAATCCGAAAGAAGCGGAAATCATCATGAAGCAACTTCGCGGAGAAAAGAAATGGGTTGGAGATTATAATGAAGTTTCTGATTTGATTGGTGATTTGGAAGTATTGTATGATTTCTACAAGGAAGGTGATGCCACTTTGGAAGAAGTCACCACGCAATTTGAAAAAACAACTGCTAAAATAGAAGATTTAGAGTTTCGCAATATGTTGTCTGACGAAGGTGACAGTATGAGCGCTGTGTTACAAATTACAGCAGGCGCAGGCGGAACGGAAAGCTGCGATTGGGCAAGCATGCTGATGCGAATGTATTTGATGTTTGCCGAAAAACAAGGCTATAAAATTAAAGAGCTGAATTACCAAGAAGGTGATGTTGCTGGGATTAAAACGGTAACCTTAGAGATTGAAGGCGATTATGCTTTTGGCTGGCTAAAAGGTGAAAACGGCGTGCATCGTTTGGTTCGAATTTCTCCTTTTGACAGCAATGCCAAGCGTCACACCTCTTTTGCTTCTGTATATGTATATCCACTTGTAGATGATACGATAGAGATTGATTTAAATCCTGCCGATTATGAGATTGTGACTGCAAGATCATCAGGTGCTGGTGGGCAAAATGTAAATAAGGTAGAAACCAAAGTACAATTAAAACACAAACCTTCTGGGATTCAAATTTCGTGTTCGGAAACACGATCACAACAAGACAACCGAACACGTGCGATGCAAATGTTAAAATCGCAGTTATATGAAATTGAGCTGAAAAAGCAAATGGAAGCACGTGATGATATTGAAGCTGGTAAAATGAAAATAGAATGGGGATCACAAATTCGAAATTACGTGATGCATCCGTACAAGTTGGTAAAAGATGTACGTACAGCACACGAAACAGGAAATGTAGATGCCGTGATGAACGGATATATTGATGAGTTTTTGAAAGCCTATTTAATGACGATGGGACAGAAAAAAGAAACGGACGAACTTTGACTTGAATACTAGAAGTAAGCTGTTAGACTGCTTTGCCTTTAGTATCGCTATCGCTCTTAGTATTTTAGTAAGTTTCATTGTGGAATTAGAGTTTTATTTGAAATGAATTAACACATTTTCAAATTTGCAAATTGCTACATTATTATATGCGCTTTATTGTTAGATTTTTTCTGCTTGTGCAGAATTTATTTTGCAACTCAATCGTCACCCTAAACTTGATTTAGAGGCTCATAAAAAAGCTAAAATCTTAATACTAATATCTCAATACTCATTACTAATACCTAATACCTAGAAAAATGCTAAAAATATATCACAATCCACGATGTCGAAAATCCAGAGAAGGTTTGGCAATTTTGGAAGCTTCTGGAAAGGACTTTGAAATTGTAAAGTATCTAGACGATCCACTTTCTGTGAATGATCTTACGGAAATCATCAAGCTATTGGGAATTGCTCCTTCAACGTTAGTTCGCAAGAATGAAAAAATCTGGAAAGAAGAATTTAAAGGAAAAGAGCTGTCTGACAAAGACATCATTCAAGCGATGGTAGATCATCCAAAATTGATAGAACGACCAATTGTTGTTCACAATACAAAAGCCGTCATTGGACGACCGCCCGAAACCATTTCTTCCATTTTATAAAAACTCTCAAACCTAGCGTAAATGCTAGGTTTTTTTATCTCATAAATTGGTTATCCAGTTTAACATAACTTTAACCTATATCCTTTAAACCTTGTCGTTTCTTTGCAGTCAAACCAACATTACAAAAAAGCTATATAAAAAATTACGCACTGAAAATGAAAAACGCACTCCTATTCCTATGTTTTATAGGAACTATTTCTATTGCATTTGGACAAAATAAAACAGTAACCATTACTGGAAAAGTATTTGAAAAAACGACGCAACAACCGCTAGAATTTGCAACCATTATTCTTCAAGACACCGCTAAGAAACGTTCGGTTACAGGCGGAATCACGAATGCCAAAGGAACTTTTTCCATTGAGGTGGAAGCAGATGTATACGATATTACGATAGAGTTTATCTCGTTTAAATCGCAAGAAATAAAAGCGAAAGCATTGCGCGAAAACATGTCTATCGGAAACTTTTATTTGCAAGAAGATTCACAAGCACTAGAAGCCATTGAAGTAATTGCCGAAAAAACAACCGTGCAACTCAAGTTGGATAAGAAAATTTATAATGTTGGGAAAGATTTAACAGTTCGTGGTGGAACCGTAAGTGATGTGTTGGATAATGTTCCGTCCGTTTCTGTAGATGTGGAAGGAAATGTGTCACTTCGAGGAAATGATGATGTGCGTATTTTAATCAACGGAAAACCATCAGGCTTGGTTGGTTTGAATTCAACAGATGCTTTACGACAACTTCCCGCGGAAGCGATTGAAAAAGTAGAAATTATTACGTCACCTTCTGCCCGTTATGACGCCGAAGGAAGTGCCGGAATTTTAAATATTATTTTGCGTCGAAGTAAATTACAAGGAATCAACGGTGCTATTACCACCAACGTTTCACATCCAGAAGGCTATGGAATTTCTGGAAACATAAACTATCGTACGGGCGATTTTAACTTTTTTACCACTTCTGGATATAATTATCGTAACGTGCCAGGAAATGCCAACACATTTACGGAATATTTGAATGAAAACGAACCGAATACTTTTTTGGATGAAAATCGTGAATTTGAACGCATCCGAAAAGGATTTAATTCAAATTTTGGTGTTGAATGGTATATTAATGATAAAACGTCGATTACGGCTTCATTGGTTTACAGAGATAGTGATAACGAACGTGAAACCTCAAATATTTTAACACAGTATGATGGCGATTTTAATGTAACGAATGTCAGCACGCGTTTTGATCCTGAAACTGAAAGTGATAAAACCGTGCAATACGCAATGAATTTTGACAAGAATTTTGAAAAAAGCGGTCATAAACTCACTGCCGATTTTCAATATGAAACGACGACAGAAGCTGAAAACTCGTTTATTTTGGTAAATGGCGATTTGGCAGAACAAGTAACGACTATTGAAGATCAAAAGCGTATTTTGTTACAAACCGATTATGTAGTGCCGTTGAGTGAAACCGCGCAATTTGAGTTTGGTTATCGTGGGAACTTTTTAGATTTGACAACCGATTATTTAGTCGCTTTTTTAGAAGAAGATGGATTTGTGGCTGATGGAGATTTGAGCAATGTGTTGAATTATCGCGAATATGTAAACGCTTTTTACACACAATACGGTAATAAAATTAACAATAAAATTTCGTTCCTTTTAGGACTTCGCATGGAAGATTCCCGCATTGGAATTAATCAATTGACAAGTGGTGATTTTGATCGAAAAAGTTATGTGAGCCTCTTCCCTACAATTAATATTGGCTATGAAATTTCGGAAGATCAAAGCATTACGTTAGGCTACAATAGAAGAATCCGTAGACCGCGTTCACGATTTATCAATCCGTTTCCTTCACGATCAAGTATTACCAATATCT
>CAZHSA010000326.1:0-4562 GCA_964535135.1 uncultured Kordia sp. | reverse complement strand
AAAAAAGTGCTTCCAATTGGAAGCACTTTTTAGTATATACAAAATATAAGCTTATTGCTTTAAATCTTCTGCTTTTTCGTAATTGAACAAGTAATCAATGTCCATTTCTTCAATTTTTCCGAGTTTAGATAAGGCTTTCATGTCAATATCTTTTTTGTTGCCAATCACCAAAACAGTATACTGTTCCCCTTTTATGTATTGATTGAAAAATTCTTTTAAGTCTTGTAAAGTCATCTTCTGAGTGGCTTTATAGCTTTCCTCAATATCATCCATTGAAATGCCTCTTTTCTTTAAATTTTCGTTCATCCAAAATATATTGGATTTGTTGATACGATCGGATGCGATGCTTTTTAAAACAGACTCTTTAGCCGCATTGAATTGTTCTTCTGCTTCTGGCATATTGTTCATCAACTCCATCATGGCGTCAACTGCTTGCGGGATTTTGTTGGCTTGTGTTCCTATATACGCTTCAATATAATCAGGTTTTCCAACTTCAGAAGCTTGATCATAATATGCATACGTTGAATACGCCAATGATTTTGATTCTCTGATGTCCTGAAAAACAATTCCACCATAATATTCATTAAATAGATTTACAGCGGCCATACTTTTAGTCGAAAACGGACTTCCTTTTGAGATGAGATACATTTTTGCTTGTACCATATCGTAATCGACAAAATACACGTTTCCTCCTGTTTTTTGTTCTGTATATTCAGCTTTTGCTGGATATGGTTTTAACTCGGCTGCTACTTTGTGATGCTGATTTAACGCTGTAATGGCAGGTCCAACATCTTTTCCATAGTAAAAAATATGCTGTTCGTAATTTTTAAGATCTTTCACTAAATCTACCAATTCTTGCGGATTCATGTTTTCTAATTCGCTTCTGCTGTAAATATTTCGCAATCGTGAGTTTTCACCATATTTGGCATAATTCATTAAACCAGTGTTCAAGATAGATCGTTCTCGCGCTTTTCTATCTTGTCTTGTTTTGATGATTTGTGCAACGTATTTATCATACGCTTCTTGATTTGGTTTTGCATTATTCCACAAGTGCGACAATAATTCCAATCCTTTTGGTAAATTTTCCTTTAAACCACTTAAGCCTACATATGATTTTTCGTCGGAGGTACTTACATAATATCTAATTCCTAATTTATAAAATTCTTTCTGGAGCTCTTCTGGCGAATACGTATCTGTCCCTAAATATTCCAAGTAACCAACTCCCAAATCAAGTTTTTTACTATGATCGCTTCCCATATCAAAAATAACGTTGAGTTCAAATAAATCATTTGCTTCATTTTCAATGTACGAAACCTCAATACCGTTGGTTAGCTGCGTCTTTTTAATTTTTGATGCTAAATCTGGAAATACAGGTTCAAGTGGCGCTGCTTTTTTAGCATTGAACGCTTGTAAATACGGCGAACTTTTATCTAAATTCATTTGTACAGGCGTTATTTCAGGATTCTCCACTTTTACAACCAAACTGTCTGTTCCTTTGCGCTTATAAATGACTACGTGATTGTCTTTATAAAATTCATTTGCAAACGCCACCAATTCTTCCTTGGTTACTTTTTTAATTTCATCCAAATACGATATTCTTTTCGACCAATCTTCTCGATGAATGAACGCGCTATAATACGCAGAAGCTAAATCTGTACCATTTTCATATTCGTTGATTTTTCTGAGTTTTAAAGCATTTACGACAGCTTCAATCATCCACTCGTCAAACTCTCCTTTTTTAAGTTTTTCAATTTCTCCTAACACTAATTCTTTAACTTCTTCTAGTGTTTGTCCGGTTTTTGGAAATCCTCGAAACATTTGATATCCATAATCGTTTAAGAATGTTGTGGAACTTACTACGTTTTGTACTATTTGCTTTTGATTCAAGTTTAAGTCTACCAAACCTGCTGTTCCATTGATCAAAATCATATCAGCCAGCTTTAAAAGTACTTCATCGCGCGTGTTTATTCCGCCTGAGCGGTAACCAATAAAAATATTTTCAGCAGTAGGTCCAAACACTTCTTGTTCAATTGGAGCGGTGATCGGTTTTTCTACAGGCAACGTTGGATGTGTGACTTCCTTTGATACCATCTTGCCAAATGTATTGTCAATTTTTTGAATGGTTTCTTCAAAATCTAAATCGCCTACCAACACAATTGCCATATTATTAGGCACATAGTATGTATCAAAATAATTATTGATATCGACCAACGAAGGATTTTTTAAATGCTCGGCAATCCCAATTGTACGCTGTTGCCCGTACGGATGATTTGGAAATAAACCCTCCATCATGGCGTAAAATCCTTTTCGGTAATCATTGTCTTGCGAAATATTAAACTCTTCATACACGGCTTCTAATTCCGTATGAAATAGACGCAATACGAGTTTGTTAAAGCGTTCACTCTCTAAATCAAGCCATTTGTCTAATTCATTAGATGGAATTTTTCCTTTATAGATCGTTTCTTCAAACCACGTATGCGCGTTGGAACCTGAAGTTCCCATAGAACTGGTCATTTTATCATATTCATTCGCAATGCTATAATTTGAAGCGACTAAGGAAACGCTGTCAATTTTTCGGTAGATATTTTTTTTCGTTACAGGATCTTTTTCTGCTCTGTGCTGCTCGTATAATGCTGAGATTTTCGCGATTTCTACTTTTTCTTTTTCCCAGTCTAAAGTTCCGATCTTATCAGTGCCTTTAAAAAGCATGTGCTCTAAGTAATGTGCCAATCCTGTAGATTCTTTTGGATCGTAGTTAGAACCTGCTCGAACCGCAATATAGGTTTGTATTTTTGGTGCGTCTGTATTTTTGCTTAAATATACTTTTAAACCATTGTCTAAGGTATATAATCGTAATCCTGTAGGATCGTTAGAGACGGTTTCATACGAAAATCCGTTAGTATCTTTTTGAGAAGTTCCACCTACACTTTTACTTGTTTTTTTACAACTGAAAATTGTGAGTGTACAGACAATTAACAATAGAAATTTGATGTTTTTCATGCTTATTTTTTGACTGGTTATATGAAACGAAAACGCTTCATATTATTTTTTATGATAAGTGGATACCAATATATTACTTTTTTCAAGATTTTTAGTTAAAGACTTTTGAAGAAATTCGTGAGGAAGTCACTTTGGGCTATAAATTAAAAAAGTGGACCGAAGTCCACTTTTACTTTTTTCATGGTTGTTATTTAACTAGTAACTGAATTACTAAGTAAATAACAATCCAAACTTACGCATCAAAGTTTACATTTTAAAAGAATCGTTCTCTTAATTTATAAATCATAAGCAATGTTTCAACTTATAAATACATGACTTTTAAACAATTACACACTTAAAAACCAAACTCTTTAACTTTTTAGAAAATAGATTTTACTTAGCAAATTCCTGCGCCTGGACAGGAAATTGTTTCTTGTGTACAAGCTTGGTTACAGGTTTGTGTTCCGCCACCGCCACCGCAAGTTGGATCTTGTGTACAATCATGTGTCGGACACGCTGAGTCATGTGTTGGACAACAAACTCCCGCATCTGGACATGATTCTGTTTTAAACCCACCAACAACTCCGTTTTGAATTCCTAATGAAGAGATTGATTTCTTGTTCAATGCTAAACTTTTTAAATTTCTTTTTTTCATGGTAGTTTTATTTATATTAATTTTCTTACTTAATTTACAAATAAAATCTGTAACACGAAAATTATATCAAAAAAAAGCGCATCATCAATAGTTTGACAATGCGCTTTGTATATGTATAAGAAATGAACTTATGCCATTACTTCTGCAACTTTTTTACCAATTTCTGCTGGCGAATCTACTACGTGAATTCCACATTCGCGCATAATTCTCTTCTTTGCTTCTGCTGTATCATCAGCTCCACCAACAATAGCTCCTGCATGTCCCATTGTACGTCCTGCTGGTGCTGTTTCTCCTGCGATAAAACCAACAACTGGCTTTTTACTTCCACTTTCTTGATACCACTTTGCAGCATCCGCTTCTAATTGTCCACCAATTTCACCAATCATCACTACACATTCTGTAGCATCGTCGTTGATTAACAATTCAACAGCTTCTTTTGTCGTCGTTCCAATAATTGGATCGCCACCGATTCCGATAGCAGTTGTAATTCCTAATCCTTGCTTTACTACTTGATCCGCAGCTTCGTACGTCAACGTTCCTGATTTAGAAACAATTCCTACTTTACCTTCTTTGAAAACAAAACCTGGCATGATTCCTACTTTTGCTTCTCCTGGCGTTATTACACCTGGACAGTTAGGACCTACTAAACGACAGTCTTTATTTTCGATGTATGCAGCAACTTTGGTCATATCTCCTACAGGAATTCCTTCCGTGATGGTGATGATTACTTTTATTCCTGCATCCGCAGCTTCCATAATTGCATCGGCAGCAAATGCTGGTGGTACAAAAATAATGGTTGTATCTGCACCAACTTTATCTACTGCTTCTTGTACAGTATTAAAAACTGGTTTATCTAAGTGTACTTGACCTCCTTTACCTGGAGTTACACCACCAACTACATTGGTACCATATTCTATCATTTGAACTG
>CAZHSA010000325.1:0-4610 GCA_964535135.1 uncultured Kordia sp. | reverse complement strand
TCATCTCAATGGTCGCTTTCAATTGATCGGGCGTATCTTCATAAATAAAGGAAGCTTCCAACTCATGTTGCAAGTGCGTATCAGGGCCGTATTGTATTCCTTTTTGCATGCGGCGTTTTGCGTACAATTCAATTAAATTATAGGCAATATGTTTTACGCGTGCTTTGGTTTTTTGCTTGAGTTTTTTCCAAGCGCCAGAACCTAATTTATATATTTTTGGTGGTTTTCCGTCTTTTCCGTTAAACTTTGAAATTTTATGCAAGGAGTGAATGCTCAAATACAAAATATCGCGTTCGCCATAAATCAATTTGATAGCTTCTTGCTTTTTGCCTTCCACATCAATCTTTTTCAATCCGCCAAATTTTCCAATTCCGTGGTCAATATGCGTAACATAATCGCCCACTTCCAAATTGGTCAATTCTTTCAGCGTAATTGCTTGCTTTTTGGCATACCCATTTTTTAAGTGAAACTTGTGATAACGTTCAAAGATTTGATGATCGGTATAACAAATAATTTTCTGCTGATGATCCGCAAAACCTTGATAGAGTGGAAGCACAACAGTTTCATAATGCACTTTTTGCGCGACATCTTTAAAAATATCGTCAAAACGTTTTGCCTGTTGTTCACTCGTGCAGGTAATATAATTGGTATATTCTTTTTCGTGATTTTCGTCTAAATTTTCAATCAGTAAGTCAAACTGACGATTGAACGACGGTTGTGGCGTGGTATTAAAATTGACAAAGGTGTCCGCTTTTAAGATGGGTTTTGTAGTCAATTCCACCATAGTGTAGTCCAAAAATTGACGCTGCAATACCTCTTTTGTACAGAATAATTCTTCAGGTGTGTTGTGTTTAATATCTTCGGATAATTCCGCGAAAGCGGCTGTAGCTTTGCTAAATAATTTATCCATTCTGCCCAACAACAATTCTGTATTTTTAGCAAACACAATCGTTTTTCCTGGAATATATTTTAAAAAGCTCTCGCGAGATTCTTGCAAGGCTTTATTTTCCACATTCGGAATGATGCTGATCTTTTTTACCTTTTCGGTAGATAATTGTGTTTCCACATCAAACGTACGAATGCTGTCAACTTCATCGCCAAAAAATTCAATTCGGTACGGTTCGTCATTTGAGAACGAATACACATCTACAATTCCTCCACGCACTGAAAATTCGCCAGGTTCTGTGACAAAATCTACACGATTGAAGTTGTATTCAAATAAGGTTTCATTGACAAAATCAATAGACAATTTGTCGCTGAGCGAAATTTTGAGCGTATTTTTTTCCAGTTCTTTTCGGGTGACTACTTTTTCAAAAAGCGCATCTGGATAGGTGACAATCAACGAAGGTTTTTTACGCGAATTGATGCGGTTTAATACTTCTGCGCGAAGCAACACATTCGCATTGTCTGTTTCTTCAATTTGATATGGTCTGCGGTAGCTTCCAGGATAAAAGAGCACATCTTTATCATTGAGTAAATGTTCCAAATCGTTCAAATAGTACGCAGCTTCTTCTTTGTCATCTAAAATAAAGAGAAAAGGCAGTTCACTTTGCTTAAATGTTTCCGAAACCGCAAACGAAACCGCCGAGCCTGTCAATCCTTTTACATGTATCTTTTCTTGATTTTTGGCAATAGCTTGCCTCAATTTCCCAAGTTCGGGAGACTGTGAAAAATGCTGCGAGATTTTGGATATACTCACCTTGATAAAAATTTAGATGCAAATATACTGAACTCGTTAGAAAGCATGTAAAAACAGACTAAAATTTTGTTTAAAAAGACGAGAGAATAACTATATTTGCAGGACAAAATATTAAGAAATGTCTATATCAGATTTATATTCAAGTGGGTTTCGCCAAAGAAATCAAAGTCATTTTGCAGCGATTGTTCGTGTAGCAATGAGTGACGATATTATTACAGACGAAGAGAAAGCTTTTTTAGATAGAATGGCGAGAAATTTAGATATCTCGGAGGTTGATTATAAAGCGATTCTTAAAGATTACAGATCGCATCCAGTAAATCCGCCAATTATGTATAACGAACGTTTGAGTCGTTTATATGATTTAGCACGTATGGTGTATGCTGATCAAGAATTAGGACCAAAACAAACGGTGATTTTAGAGCGTTTGGGAACTGGTTTAGGATTTTCTCCAGAAAATGTACCTTACATCGTACACAAAGCTTTATTATTGGTAAGCAAAGGTGTCGATTTAGACGATTTTAAAGATGAAATCAAAAATATGAATCGTTAATTAGTAACGATATTCCATAAAAAAACCGAACTAGATCTAGTTCGGTTTTTTTATGCTATATATTTTGTCATTCCTGCGGAGACAGGAATCTAATCCATTACTTCAAGTATTTATAAATTTTCTTTAATAAGGTACTTTCATCAAATGGTTTTTCAATAATATCTGTCATGCCCATTTTTTTGTAACGCTTTTTGTCGGCGTCGTATAAATTAGCTGTTAAGGCTAAAATAGGAACCGTTTTACAGTTTTGTACAGGAAGCGAACGAATCATTTTTGTCAATTCGTCTCCATGTGTTCCTGGCATGCGAATGTCCATCAAAATGAGATCGTATTCATTATGAATGACGCTTTCAATGACATCTTCACCATTGGTAATAATATCTAAAAAGAAATTTCCTTCTTGCGCTAAAATTTTCAAGACAGCCATTTGTGCCAATTCTGAATCTTCCGCAAGCAATACGCTGTATTTTTCTTTCGATAAAAAGTTTTTCTTTTCAATCTCAGATTTCTTGTCTAATGACGCGTGTTGTTGACTGATTGGATATTTTAAGTTCATGTTAATCTTGAACGTAGAACCGACACCTTCTTCACTTTCGACAGAAATTTTTCCTTCCATCAATTCTACCAATCCTTTTACAATAGACAAGCCAAGACCTGTACCTCTGTATTTTTGGGGATTGTTGAGTTGTGTAAAACTGTTGAAAATTTGATCTATTTTTTCTGCCGGAATGCCAATACCTGTATCTTTAACACTCACATTTATATTAACTTTTCGCGCTCTGCTTTGATTGACTTTTATGGCAAAAGTCACACTTCCGGAAGCCGTAAATTTTAGTGCATTTTCAATTAGATTTTCAAAAATCTGTTTGAGACGTGTTTTATCCGCTTCAATATATTTTGGAATCTTCTCATCAAAATCAACTTCAAACGCAATGTTTTTCTGTTTGGCTTTTACCGTATACGTAAACTCCAACATTTCAATAAGTTCATGAAAGTTGAATAATTCTTCGTTCAACGCCAGTTTTCCAACTTCAATTTTAGATACTTCCAAAATGTCGCCGATCATATTTTTTAAATGATCTGATGAAGATTTAATGACTTCTACATAATCTTGCTGTTCTAGCGTCATGTCTGTTTTTTGTAACACAGAACAAAATGCGGTAACACCTGTTAACGGATTGCGCAATTCATGACTAAAATTGGCAATGAATGTATTTTTAAAGTCTTCTTTTTCTTTAAGATATTTATTTTGGAGTTCTAAAATTTGCGAATTGATCACCGATTCATTTCGGCTTTGTGCCACTTCTTGATAATACCTATAATGATCAGAAAAGTCGTGAATGATGACTAACGATGGCTGATTGGCAGCAAAGGTTTTAAATTCAATATCACACGTATATTCTTTTTTATCTTTTCCTTCTAAATGAATACATGTAAATTTAATATCATTGTCTTCCGCTGCATCAAAATACGCGGCAAGTCCTTCAAAAAAACCACTTACTGTACTGAGATGATCGCCCTTCTTCAAAGAAAAAAGAATGTCGTCACTTTCAAGTACATTTCCGGATGTATCAATAGTTATAAACTGTGTTCTGGGATGAAAATAAGTTCCTCTATACGTCTCTAACATCATAATTATTTCACAAGTTCTTTAGCGAGTGTAATGAACATGTCGTCTACTTTATCACCTGTTTTTGCACTTGTAAAAAAGTCAGGCGCCACACCAAACATGTTTTTGTTTTCTTTTAAATATGTTTTCGTAACCAAATCTGCTTTATTTCCCACAATTTTCAGTGGCGTATTTGCATATTGACTAGTTAGGTAGGTAATGTCATCTTTTAAATTCTCAAAGGTCGCAGGTCGTGTTACGTCAAATACATAAATAAAACCGTGCGTTCCTAATAAATAGGAAGCTCTTGTTTTTTTAATGTCATCGTATCCTTCCAAATCCCAAATAATCAGTGAAACCATTTCGTCTGGCGAAATTTCCACTTCTTTTTTTAAGATATGAACACCAATAGTAACTTTATAGTCACTGGAAAACGTATTTTCGACAAATTGTCGAATCAACGAAGATTTTCCAACACCAAAGTGACCTAATAGAATTATTTTTTTAGAGGCTTTCTTCATTCGTACTAAAGTAGAATTCTAATTCGTTAGTAATATCTTCTTCTTTAATTTCACTTAAATCATCAAATAAATTTAAGAAGTTGTCAGTAAAATTAAAGATTATATCTTGTATTTTGTTCTTAAAGATAAGATTATATTCTCCAGAAATGGCAACTGCCACGTAAAAAGATACAAAGCTTTGAATATGAATGTGATACAATTCGTACTCAATCAGCTCTAAATTTTGACTTT
>CAZHSA010000324.1:0-4615 GCA_964535135.1 uncultured Kordia sp. | reverse complement strand
GAGCTTTTCCAACGGCCGTTCTGTATGCTTTTACTATGTATGCAGTTTTGTTCATAGTTCTATTGTTTATTTTGAAAATGAGAGGCTAGAATCTAGATTTCTAGAGATTAGACTAGTCGCTTATATTATCTATAAACTTTCCTAACATTTTTTGAATTTGTGATATTTTATTTTCTAACTCTTCAAATTTATCTTTATCCAAGTAGCCTTCTTGAAATGAAACAATTAATTGTGTTTCCCACTCAAAGGCTGAGCCTAGACTATTTTCTAGATATTTTTTAAAATGCCTATTTGTGCTTTTACTAGAACCTTCTGCAATGTTTGAAGGAATAGAAAGTGCACATCTGTTCATTTGTGTCACTAGGTTGAATTTTTCGATATCTGGGAACGTTTTGGTCAATTCATAATTTTGACGCACTAGCGTAATACCATCTTGCCAAATTTTCAACCTTTTAAAATTGTGTCTTCCCATAGTCTAAAATCTAGATTCTAACTGTCTAGTTTCTTAAAGGTTTACCTGTCTTTAACATATGTTGAATACGTTCCAGTGTTTTACGCTCTGTACATAAACTTAAGAATGCTTCACGTTCAAGGTCTAATAAATACTCTTCTGTTACCAATGTCGGTTCAGATAAGTCACCACCAGCCATTACATATGCTAATTTGTTGGCAATTTTATGATCGTGCTCACTAATGTATTTACTAGCTTCCATCGCGTCCGTTCCTACTAAGAACATACCAAGCGCTTGCTTTCCAAGTACTTTTACGTCTTTTCTTAGCGGAGGTTGTGTGTATCCAGATTCTGCCATCAATTTCGCATGTGCTTTTGCCGTTGCGATTTGACGATCTTTGTTAACAACCACGACATCTTTTCCTTTTTGTAAGATTCCCATATCGAATGCTTCATATGCAGACGTTGCTACTTTTGCCATTCCGATGGTTAGGAAATTTTCTTGTAATACGTTTAATTCGATATCTCCTTTTTTGAAGGTGTCAGCAGCACGTAATGCCATTTCTTTAGATCCTCCACCGCCAGGAATTACTCCGACACCGAATTCTACTAAACCAATGTACGTTTCTGCGGCAGCGACGACTTTATCCGCATGCATAGAAAGTTCGCATCCACCACCCAATGTCATTCCGTGAGGTGCCACCACAACAGGAATAGAAGAGTAACGCGCACGCATCATAGTGTTTTGGAACATTTTGATTGCCATGTTCAATTCGTCATATTCTTGCTCAACAGCCATCATGAAAATCATTCCGATATTGGCTCCTACAGAGAAGTTTGCTGCTTGATTTCCAATCACTAATCCTTGGAAATCTTTTTCTGCTAAGTCAATTGCTTTGTTGATTCCTTGTAAAACGCCACCACCAATGGTGTTCATTTTTGATTGGAATTCTAAGTTGATGATTCCGTCACCTAAATCTTCGATAACCGCTTCACTGTTTTTCCAAACTTCGTTCGACTTGCGAATGTTGTCTAGAATAATGAAGGCATCTTGACCAGGTTTTTTGGTTTGCGCTTTCGCTGGAATGTCATAATAATAGGTTGCTCCATCTTTTACCGTGTAGAAACTTTTTTCGCCCGCAGCAATCATTTCCGTTACCCAAGCAGCAGGTTCTTTTCCTTCTGCTTTCATCAATTCAACTCCTTTTTCAATACCAATCGCATCCCAAATTTCGAAAGGACCATTTTCCCATCCGAAACCAGCTTTCATTGCATCATCAATTCGGTATAATTCGTCAGAGATTTCAGGAATTCTGTTTTGAACATACGCAAACATTGCTGCGAAGTTTTTACGGTAGAATTCGCCCGCTTTATCTTTTCCACCAACTAATACTTTGAAACGATCAATTGGCTTGTCTATAGTTTTTGTTAATTCAAGTGTTGCAAACTTGGCTCTTTTCTTTTCACGATATTCTAACGTATCTAGGTCTAACGAAAGAATTTCTTTTTTGCCTTCTGCAGTTACCGTTTTCTTATAGAAACCTTGTTTTGTTTTGCTTCCTAACCATTTGTTCTCCATCATTTTTTCGATGAAATCTGGCAATTTAAACAAGTCGTGAGCTTCATCGTCTGGACAGTTTTTGTAGATTCCGTTTGCAACGTGTACCAACGTATCTAATCCGACAACATCCACCGTTCTAAAAGTAGCTGATTTTGGACGCCCAATGACAGGTCCCGTTAGTTTATCAACTTCTTCAATAGTTAATCCTAGCTCTTTTACTTGGTGGAATAGACTTTGAATTCCGAAGATTCCAATTCTGTTTCCGATAAAAGCAGGTGTATCTTTTGCTAATACGGATGTTTTTCCAAGGAACTTTTCTCCATACATCATTAAGAAGTCAGTCACTTCTTGGTTACAGTTTGGTCCTGGAACTACTTCAAATAGTTTTAAGTATCGTGGCGGATTGAAAAAGTGCGTTACTGCAAAGTGTTTTTGGAAATCTTCACTGCGACCTTCGTTCATAAATTGAATTGGAATTCCAGACGTGTTCGATGTAATTAGCGTGCCTGGCTTTCTGTGCTTTTCAACTTGCTCAAATACTTTTTGTTTGATGTCTAATCGTTCTACAACAACCTCAATAATCCAGTCGACATCTTTTATTTTGTGAATATCATCTGTTAAATTCCCTGTAGAAATTCGGTTTGCAAATTTCTGTGAGTAAATAGGAGATGGTTTCGATTTTAGTGACGCTTTTAGATTGTCGTTTACCAATCTGTAACGTACAGCTTTATCTTCAAGCGTTAAACCTTTCGCTTTTTCTTTTTCGTTGAGTTCAAAAGGCACTATGTCTAATAGTAGCACTTCGACTCCGATATTGGCAAAATGACAGGCAATTCCAGAACCCATGATTCCAGAACCGATGACTGCTATTTTGTTAATTGGTCGTTTCATCCTTTTTTCAATTTTTAAATTGTTAGTCAAAATTTACGGTATGGTGAGGTGTAAATTTTGAGTGTGTTTTTTGGTTATTATTTATTTTCAACAGCAACTTTTACTTCTTCATCAGTATATATTTTTTTATTACTGATGAGTTCCAGAATGACTTCTGAGACTTCATAAAAGTTCTTTAATTTCTCTTCAGTTATGTTTGCACGAATGGCATCGTTGAAGCGTAATACCGTAGTTTTAGAAACGTCTCGCATTTCTCTACCAAATTCTGTTAAACAGATTAATACACTTCTTCCATCTTTCGGGTTCTTTTTTCTGTAGATAAGTCCTTTTTCTTCCATACCTTTTAAAGTACGTGACAGACTTGTTGCTTCCATGCCCATTTTTGGACCTAACGCCGTAGATGGTGTTCCTTCTTCTTGATCGATACTAAGTAATGTGAAACCAGTAGCCATGGTGCTGCCATATTTTCCTGCTTCCTCATTGTACATTTTGGAAATGGCTTGCCATGTAGCACGCATTACATGATCTATTGTTTTTTCTTTCATATAGTTGTTTGTGCTTCAAATATATGAAAAAAATACTATGCATGCATAATAAAATAAAAAATAATTTTACGGATTTAATAAAATTTTAATAGTTGAAGTAGGAGAATGTTAGAAAATACGCTGTAAATCGAGAATTTGTTACCCTTAAACTTTTGACTTTAGATTCATTTTTACACTGATTGCGAACTCAATTGAAGCTTTTTTAAGATCACTCATTTGTATGATTAAATGGTTAAAGAAATCTAAATATGTAAACTTTAACTTTTAATTATTGTAAGTTTATACATTGTAAACCAAAAAAATATTGAATCATGAAAAAAGTAAATCTTACATCATTAGCACTTAAAAAGAGTTCTGTTTCTAATCTTACTAGCAATGAATTAACAGGAGGAACAAGTCATTGGCCTACATTTGCAGAATCATGTACTTGTCAAATTGATACGGAAAATTGTTCAACAGTGGATGTATGGAGAAAGTGTAATCCATGTGATTAAAATCTATAAAAGAAAGTGAATTTTTTGTAAAATCAAGTCCAGCATGAAAACCTTTACGTATTGTCATTCTTTTTTGATATAAAAAAACCGCTCAATCTCTTGAGCGGTTTTTGGTATTTTTAAGCGCGATCGTATATTTTATCGCAGTAACCTTTGTAGATTTCTTTGATGACTTTTCGTTTCATCTTCATCGTTGGTGTGAGTTCGCCACCATCAATAGACCATACTTTTGGAATGAGTTCAAAACGTTTGATTTGTTCCCACTTTCCAAAATTGCTATTGGCTTCGTCTACTTCTTTTTGAATTCGTGTAATGATTTCCTCAGAAGCACAGATTTCTGTTTCTGTAGCACCAATGTTTTTTTCTTTCTTTTCAATCCAGTCTTTGATGAATTCGAAGTTTGGTTGAATTAACGCAGCTGGCATTTTTTCACCTTCACCAATCACCATAATTTGTTCAATGAAGCGCGATTGTTTGAAACGGTTTTCTATCAATGCAGGAATTACATATTTTCCTCCTGATGTTTTGAACATGTCTTTTTTACGGTCAGTAATTTTCAAGAAACCATCTGCACTTACTTCGCCAATGTCTCCCGTGTGGAAATATCCGTCCGTCATAACACTCGCAGTTTTTTCCGCATCTTTGTAATATCCTTGCATTACGTTTGGCCCTT
>CAZHSA010000323.1:0-4623 GCA_964535135.1 uncultured Kordia sp. | reverse complement strand
ATTGGGGATTGGAGAAAGATTTATTTGTTCCGTTCAAAGAGCAAGCGCGTGACATGCAAGAAGGAAAATGGTATGTGGTGTATTGTTATTTGGATGAAGAAACCAATCGGTTGGTGGCTTCTAGTAAAACGAATAAGTTTTTGAGCAATGAAGAATTAACTGTTGAACGTTTTGATGAGGTTGATTTGATGGTGTCGCGCTTTACAGATTTAGGTGTGGAAATGATTATCAATCAACAACACAAAGGATTGGTATATGAAGATGAAATTTATAAAGAGTTGAAACTTGGCGAAAAACTAAAAGGTGTTGTCAAGAAAATCAGAGAAGACAACAAAATTGATCTGTCATTACAACATATTGGTTATAAAAACATTGAACCTTCTGCACAAACGGTTTTAGACGCTTTACAGCAAAATGGAGGTAGTTTGCCTTTGCACGATAAAAGTGATCCAGAAGAGATAAAAAAACGCTTAAAGATGAGCAAAAAGAGCTTTAAGAAAGCTATTGGAAGTTTGTATAAACAACAGCAAATCGTCATCAAACCTGATGGAATTGAATTGAAGTAAGGTTTTTAAAACTGTTTGCTGTAGAATAAGAAATTATAAAAAACGCACGTTGTAAAACGCGCGTTTTTGTCTTTATACCAATTTATACATAAAAATCATTTTATGTGTAAAATGGTATTAGCATGCGATCACAGAGCAATAGGATGTATAACCAGTTGTTCCATCGTCACCAGAAGGATCATCACTTCCACAATATCTCCATGTTTTAGGTGGTTTTCCTCCAGAAATTAGCGTTAAGTTTCCAATCACTTTTCTGCTCAATACTAACTTTTTAATTTGCTTTTGTTTTTTCATATTACAATTTTTAAAGATTTATATTGATACAAACGTACAATGGTAAATCCTTGAAAAAAAGGAATAGAACCTATGGTTTATGAATTGGAGGCGAGTGATTTAAGGCATCTTGAATTTAGTGTATAAAAAAATGCGCGTTGCATAAACGCGCATTTTTCAGAGATATATAGTCAGATTATTGCTCGTATAAATACGATACAAATTCAGTAGACTTTGCTTTGCTGTAAATTCGGATATCATCAATACTTCCTTTAAAAGGAAATGTTCCAGTTCCGTCGTTTCCGATCAATAATGGTAACGTAGAAGAAGTTGAAATATCTCCTCTAATATATTTCATCAATGCAGGTTTTCCGTTGATATATAAATACATAGTTTCATCTTTTAGCGTACATGTAATCATATACCACGTATCTTTTTCGTAATTAAATTTACGCAGTTCATGCATAATTCCGTAAGGTGCAATGCTAAAAATAATGTCTTTGGTAACTACTTCTTCATCTTCAAAAGGAACATATCCAATGGAAATTCCGTAAGCGGCACTATTTTTAGAAGCATCAGAAATGTTTTTATACAACACTTGTTGCAAGTTGGTGGTGTCGGTTTTCAACCATAAATTAATGGTAAACTCATTAGTAAAGTTTAAATGTTCACTAGCAGGAACGCGAATATGATCGTTAATTCCATCAAATTTATAGGCTAAATTAGCATTTCCGTAACGGTCAAACGTAGCTAAGACACCTTTGCGTTGTGCAGGTACTTTATACGGACTCAAATCTTCTGTATTTCCGTCAAGCGGATAATACGCTACAAGATTTTCTGTAAGATCAAATTGTGGTTCATCTTCTTCAATACTACAACTGCTGAATGCGAAGATAACGGCAAAACAGCTAATTAGAAACTTGGTTTTCATGTGGAATCGGTTTTTTGTTGACGGATGTTTTTATGGTGAAACATGCCACAAAAATGATACCAAAATTAACTATTCAAGTGTGTATTTTAATTCAGGAAATCTGTTGTATATGTTTTCATCAGCTAACGGCGGAGGTGGCGGAAGTTCATTATTTTTAATTTCTCTAATAAAAGGATGCTCGTATTCGGTTTGCTTGGATAGTGCATATCGAATTACTACTATTTGAGTTTCCAATTTTTTATAGTGACTATAACGGTCAATTCTGCGCGAACTGTGAACATATGGTAAGATACCGTTTTTCTTCATGAAGGTAATGGACGTGTTTTCTATGTCTTGGCGCTCACCCATGAAAAAAGTTAATTGATACATTTCATCAAGGATGTGCAATAATTCGGTCGCTTCCGCAGATTTGGAAGGCACTTTTTTTAACTGCGCATACACATCAATTGGTTCAGGATAATATTGCATACCATATCCTTCAAATTCAGCAGATTTAAAATTATGAATTAATATTTTTTGTAGAATAATGTCTTTTAAACGGACTTTTTTATTGGTTTCAAATTTTTGTTTTGTTTCCAGTAATAACTTTTGTAAATCTCCTGCTATTGAAAGTTTGAGTGTACTAATAGTTTCTTCAGAAAAATTAACATCAAATTTTTCTTTAGCAAATTCCAGTTGTGTATTTAGATACAATAATTCTTCTCCATACATTTTTTCATACGCAACTTCCGCATAACGAAAATTAGAAAGATCTATAAAACTTAAACTCACGACACAAAGAAGACTAATACCAAGTGTATACAATTTCCATCTCCAAACTTTGAAATACCGAGAAACTTCTATCCAAGCAGTTAAAAATAGATAAACAGGAACGATAAAGAATAGATGTCCATAAAAAGAATATACTGCGCTTCCAACGAGCGTTTGTGCAGTTAAAATATCACGCAGAAAAACCACGATCATATACCAACTCAAAAATTCAATAAATAATGAATAATGCAAAACTCGAAGTGAAACATGTCTTCGTGTTTTATAAAAGTGATAAGTTGGTTGCGAAAACCAATAGCGTATCATTGTATGACTTGCAATAGCAATTGCTAACGCAACCAAAAAAGTATGTTCAAAATAAAGTGCATCTTTCGTTTGAAAAGGAATATCAGAAAACATTCCTACTTTTATGAGACTTACAGTTTCAAGAAAACAAAAGACAAAACCATACAAAATCAGACCGTGGAAAATACCTAAACTAATGCCCATCCAAAATCTGGTTTTTCCAATATTTTCAATAGATAGCGATGGTTTTAGTTGAATTCTTTTTTGTGACTTCATACTGTATCAGTACAAAGAAATGTAAAAAAGTTACAAACCTAATTTCGTACGCAAAGCCTTTGGCAACGCGTCTTTGTGTACCATCACAGAAATGGTTTTTAATCTGAAAAACGCTTCACTCATGTGAACATGTCCGTCGTTTGGAACACGTTTAGTGTTGCTTCCCCAAGAATTTTTTACACGAAAATACTCGTTGCCATTTTGATCAGTTGCCAATCCTGTAATATGCATTAAATGATCGTCTGTAGTCGTATAATTTTCAAATTCTTGTTGACGATATGTTGCTGTAATTAATTTTTCTTTACGAATTTCCGCAGAAAAGCTTTTTCTATCTTTTACGGCTTCTTCTGGAATTGTTGCCACTGCATATTTTGCCGAAAAGGTAGCTTCCGAAACATCGCAATCCAATTCAACGGTGTAGCCAGATTTCAACGCTTTCTTTGTTACATCCACTAATTCGTCCAAGGTTACATTGTAAAAACTTCCGTTAGAAAAGTTATCTGGAATATTCAAAATAAACGATTCGTAATACGGTTGATGCGAAAACGAAGTAATCGTCACATAATCATCCGGATTCAGTTTTGTCATCGCTAAAAACGAGTTTGGTGTATATGTTTTTCCTTCATACAAAAAAGATTCAGGACGTTTTCCTAAATAAATGTCTAACACACTTTCTACAACGCGCTTCCAATTAGGTGATAATTTCTTTGCAGGATTTTTAATATACGCGTCAAGCGTAGCTTTTAAAACGCTTACCATTTCTGCGTGATTGTGTGTTTCTTGTAACGTCTGCAAGCCAGAATACGCACTGTTTGGAACCAAACCGTTTGATTTTACAGCATTCATGACATCATGCGCCAATCCGCCTTGACTGAATTGTGCTTTTCCCTGTCGCATCACGTAATTCCAAGCTTTTTTAGGATACGTATTTCGCACCGTAAACATTTCTGAAATATCAATCTGCTTTCCTGTTAAGCGTATAATTTCAGATTCCAAAAAAGAAGAAGCTGAAAAACTCCAACATGTTCCTGTTTTTCCTTGACTGATTACAGGTGTTGCTTCTAAATCTACTGTAGTTTTAAATTGATAATCTTGCGCAAATGTTGTGAGTGTAAAACAAACTAAAAGCGTGGATAAAAGTAAATTTTTCATGAAAAGGGTAGCTATTTAATTATAAGAATTTGAACAGTGAATCCTTGAAAACTGTGCAAAATGAATTATTTTTACGCAAAATACTAAAAATATGAGTAAACCAGACTGGAAAACGGTAAAAGAGTATGACGATATCACATATAAAAAAGCAGATGGCGTAGCGCGAATTGCATTTAACAGACCGAATGTGCGAAATGCTTTTAGACCGCATACAACGAGTGAATTGTTAGATGCTTTTAAAGATGCGCATGAAGATGTCAATATCGGTGTAGTATTGCTTTCTGCGGAAGGTCCATCCACAAAAGATGGTGTATATTCTTTTTGTAGTGGAGGCGATCAAAAAGCACGTGGACATCAAGGATATGTTGGTCA
>CAZHSA010000322.1:0-4632 GCA_964535135.1 uncultured Kordia sp. | reverse complement strand
CAAAGCGTTTTATTTTTGAAAATGAACCCTTTTTCGATCGTTTCACGGTATTTTCTATTTGGGAAATTCACACCAATGTGGCGTTTGTAAATAGAAGTTACGATCGTTTATTGAGTTGCAAAATGCTGATTTGCTATGTCCTTTCTGCGGAAGCTTGGCGCGAATTCGCCGTTTTTGGAACATTTTAATTACTAAAAACTATCTAAAAGGGCGTATTTTACATTTTTCGCCTTCGAGAAATATCTACCGAAAACTAAAAAAACGTTCCGATGTGCAGGACGCAACTTCTGATTATGAAGATGAGTTTATTGCTGATTTTAGATTTGACATTACAAAGATTAATCAAAAAGATGCCACTTTTGACACCATTATTTGCTTTCATGTATTGGAGCATATTCCCAATGATATCAAAGCAATGGAGGAATTGTACAGAGTTGCCAAACCGAATGCAACCGTACTGATACAAACACCTTTTAAAGAAGGTGCCATTTATGAAAACGCAGCTATTAACGCTCCCGAAGAGCGATTGAAACATTTTGGACAGGAAGATCATGTGCGTGTATATTCTCCGGAAGGATTAAAAACACGCTTAACAAAGGTTGGTTTTACAGTAAAAATAGTATCTTTCCCGCATGAAACTGACGATATCCGTTTTGGATTTTTGTCTCCCGAAATTGTTCTAATTGCTACCAAATAATGCTGTCGATCCTTATCCCAACGTATGATTATGATATTTCTGCTTTAGTGGAAGAGATTCATTCTCAAATTTCAAAAACGGAGTATGTTTTTGAAATTTTATGCTTGGATGATCATTCAAACGATCAGGAAACAATTCGCAACAACGAACGTATTAACACGTTTTCCAACGCTTCTTATAAGGTGTTGCCTGAAAATATTGGCCGCAGTCGCATTCGTAATTTACTCGCACAAAAAGCACAATTTGATTGGTTATTGTTTTTAGATGCGGATGTAATGCCTGTTGCTTCCGATTTTATTTTGAACTATATCAACGCTATTTCTGCTGAAAAGGAAGTGATTTATGGCGGGATTTTATATCAGGAAGAGAAACCCAAACAGGAAAATGTATTGCGTTGGGTATACGGAAAAGAACGTGAAGCATTGAGTGTACAACAACGTGAAGAAGCGTTGTATTTGCGCTTTTTAACCTTAAGTTTTTTGATTAAGAAAGCGGTGTTTCAACGTGTGAAATTTAACGAAGATATTCCGAATGCACGCCATGAAGACACACTGTTTGCCAACGATTTGAAACATGCCGAAGTACATATGACACATATTCAAAACCCTGTGTATCATTTAGGTTTGGACACGAGCAAGGAATTCATTAGAAAGTCGATGGAATCTGTGGAAGTGTTGATTGTTTTTTTGAAAAATGGCTTGATTGAGTACAACGACATTTTGATTACCAAAGTGTTTGGACGCGTCAAAAAGTTTGGAATTCACCATGTTCTATCACTTTTTTACGGTTGGTTTGGCAATTATTTTGAGAAAAATTTGCTCTCTAACAATCCTTCCATGTTTATTTTTGACTTGTATAGATTAACGTATCTTTGTTACTTAGATAAGCGCCAATAATGCCACTTTTTTCCGTCATCATTCCATTGTATAACAAAGAAGCGTACATTCAACAAACTGTTGAAAGTGTGTTGCAACAAACCTATTCAGATTTTGAATTGCTGATTGTGAATGATGCCAGTACGGATAAAAGTGTTTCGGTGGTTTCACAAATTTCTGATCCAAGAATTCAACTGATTGAAAACCCAAAGAATATGGGACTTTCTGCTACACGTAATCATGGAATTTCAAAAGCTTCGGGCGCTATTATTGCATTGTTAGATGCAGATGATGTTTGGCTGCCTACTTTTTTGGAAACTATTAAAGCGTTACATACCGCTTTTCCAGAAGCTTCTTTGTTTGGAACTGATTATACACAAGTATACACGTCGCATGAAAATTTGATTCCTAAAAAAAATATTGATACTGCGCTGCAAGGAACTTCTTTTTTGGTTGCAGATTTCTTTGAAGCGAGTCTTTTTCAACCCATTTTTTGTCAGAGCAGTTTGGCGTTTACCAAAGAGATTTGTGTTGAACATGAAGTGTTTGATTCGAGCATTACGTTTGCTGAAGATATAGATTTTTATATAAAATACGGCGCTAAGTATCGTGTTGCTTATTGTTATTCTGCATTGGCAGAAATTCACTTAGAAGTTCCGAATCAAATGAGCAAAGATGTGATTTCTTCAAAGGTTTTGCCCGATTTAGATCGCTTTGAAGCACTTGCAAAAGATACTAATTCACTAAAGAAATACTTGGATTTGTATCGTTATATTTTTGCTTCGCTTTACACTTTAGAAAATGCCATTCCACAACGAAAAGCCATTTTGAAACATATTGACTATAAAAACTTAACAAGCAAACAACGTTTCTTATTGAAGAGTCCACGATTTGTGATGATTCTATTAAAAAAAATTAAAGACCTTTTATTGAAATATAATATTCGTGTAACATCGTTTTAGGTTTTCCATTTTGGGTTTACTGGCGAATTTGTTTACTACGGAAAAGATATAACTCTGATAAAACTCACATATTCTATAAAAAAATAGCCCTAAAGTTGAAAGAAGCTTTAGGGCTAAATAGACTAGCGTATTTCTTAAAAATTGCCACGTACTCGAATCGTATTAATTTTCTAAAATGATAAATTCACTTCGTCTATTCAATTGATGTTCGTATTCAGCGCATGGGACGCCATTACTACATCTATTTACGTGCCGCGTTTCTCCGTAGCCTCTGCCTACAAGCCTACTTTTATTGATACCATTGGTTATTAAAAATTGTATGGTTGATTGGGCACGTCTGTTTGATAAATCCATGTTGTAATCGTCGTCTGCTCTACTGTCTGTGTGCGAGCGCACGTCAATTTTCATTGTTGGATATAGGTTCATTACTGCTATTACTTTGCGTAATTCTATTTCTGCATCAGCGCGGATATAGTCTTTATCTAAGTCAAAATAGATAGGATTTAAGCCTAATATTTTAACTAAGTCCGCACCTACAGGAGCCACAATTGGTTTTTCCATGCTGTTTCCTGTTTTGAGAAATAGTGTTTTTTGTAGTGTTTTATTGAGTTCATTGGTTGTCCCAAATGATTTTTCAGTCGTTCCGTAGTTTTCTTTTGCAGCTCTTATAGCATATTGTGTATTGCAATCTAGCGCAAACTCAAAACTACCATCATCTTTCGCAAAGGTTTGATCGATCATATTATTGTCATTGTCTAACAATAGTACTTTTGCATTCGAAATTGGATTGTTTGTTTGTTCATCCAACACAACACCTTTAAGCATTTGCGTACATTTCGAAATGATTTTTTCTGTACGTACAAAGCTATAAATATCGTCATCGCCCATGCCGCCTTCACGATTAGAAGCAACATACCCTGAACCTGTAGTTTCATTAATGATGAATGTAAAATCATCCTCTGGACTGTTGATGGGGCGCCCCAAGTTATAAACTTCCCTGTAGTCATTTGCCCTGTCAATAGTTGACACAAAAACATCTAACCCGCCCAAGCCAACATGTCCATCGGATGAAAAATAAAGTGTATTGTCTTTACTGATAAAAGGAAAGGTTTCTCTACCTTCGGTATTGATGGTTTCTCCTAAGTTTTTAGGTTCGCCAAATTCCGTTCCTTTAATTGCTACTTTGTATAAATCTGATTGTCCTTTTCCGCCTGGCATATCAGAAGCAAAGTATAATGTTTTTTCATCAGTGCTCAATGCTGGATGCGCCACTGAATATTGATCACTGTTAAATGGTAACTCTGCTACATTCCACCGATCGTTTTCGCGTGTGGCTCTGTAGAGTTTTAAACGGTTGGTACCTTGATCGTCTTGTTTGTATTTTTTGTTTGTGTAATTGTTTCGTGTAAAGTACAAGGTGTTCCCGTCTTTTGTAAATACTGCCGTAGATTCGTGATATTTTGAGTTGATCACCTTTGGCATTTTTTCAACGGTATTTCCTGCATCTTCTGAAACTACATTTACCTGATATATGTCTAAAAAAGGTTGTTCATTCCAATCGTGAATTCTTTTAACGGCTCCACGATTTGATCGGTTTGACGCAAAAACCAATCTGTTTTGATAAAATGAAGGTGCAAAATCTGACAACTCCGAATTAAAACCGACTTTTTCAAGTTTGAAACGCCCTGATTGTTGTTCTATTTCTTGCAAGTAATTGCGTTCATTTACAAAAAGTTTTGCTCTGTAATCTTCGCCTTTAGCTGCATAAAATTTTTCCATGATGGCATCAGAAGTAGCGTATTGTTCTGTGCTTTTTAGCGAAAGGGCATATCTGTATAAATATTCTTCCTCTATATCTTCAGAAAAGTTATATAAAGCTCCATACCATTTTGCAGCGTTTTCATAATCGGCTGTGAAATAGTAAGAATCGCCTAAACGCGCTAATAATTCTACTGATTGATATCCTTCTTCTGCTACTTTTAAGTAGGCTTCACGCGCATCTATAAAAGCATATTGATCGTATTGATCGTTTCCTTTTTTGATGTTTTTTTCTTGTGCGTTCACTGCTCCTATTCCAACGATTAAGACAGCTATGATT
>CAZHSA010000321.1:2747-4648 GCA_964535135.1 uncultured Kordia sp. | reverse complement strand
GAAAGCACAAAACTCCATTTGATGATTTTAATTGCCGATTTGGAAGCATTGATAAAACGATCGAGTTGATTGAATTTGGAAGCGTCCAAAATAGCATCGCACGCAGGTGAAAATACATTGACATTTTCCGAGAGTGCAATTCCCACATTACTTTGTGCCAATGCACCAGCATCATTCAATCCATCACCTACCATTACTACTTTGGCACCTTCTTTTTGATGGTAGCGAATGTATTCGAGTTTGTCATTTGGTTTTTGATTGAAGATTAATTTGGTTTTGGCTGGCAATAACTTTTTTAAGTTTTCACGTTCGCCTTCATTATCTCCCGAAAGGATTGCTAAATCAAAGTTCTTTTTGAGATTGTTGAATAGTTTTGACAAACCTTCTCGGTACTTGTTATAGAATGTATATTTTCCTTTGTAGGAATTATTTGCGCTGATATGAACTGTAGTGTTGAGCACTTTTTTATCTTCCTGATATCCTACAAATGTTGCCGCGCCTACTTTTATGTTATCGTCTTGATAACGTGCGGTCATTCCTTTTCCGATGTGTTCTTCGAAATGATCGAGTGTCACAATATTTTGTGCATCTAAAATGTCATACAACGTTCTGCTTAATGGATGGTTGGAACCGCGCAAGGTACTTTTGAGCAGCGCTGATTCTTCCATAGTTAGTTGTTCGCCTTCGTAATTTGCTGTGCTTTTTTTGTTAGAAGTAATCGTTCCTGTTTTGTCGAATATGATCGTATTGATGCTTGCTAATTGCTCTAAAACACTGGCATTTTTTACATAGAATTTCAGCTTTCCAAAGATTCGTAATAAGTTTCCAAAAGTAAATGGCGCTGCCAACGCAATGGCACATGGACACGCGATGATTAATACCGCCGTAAACACATTCATCGCTTTGGAAGCGTCAAAAATTAACCAAAAAATAGTGGCGATTACCGCAATTGATAGTACCGTGATGGTAAAGTGTTTGCTGATCGCATTTGTTAAGGTTGTAAAACTTTCTTCTTTGTTTTTTTCGAATACATCATTACTCCACAATTGTGTGAGATAGCTTTGTTCAACAGACTTGATAGCTTCCATTTCAATGATGCCCGACGTTTGCTTTCCTCCAGCAAAAAGGTTGTCGCCTAATTGTTTTTGAACCGTTTCTGATTCGCCCGTCACAAAACTATAATCTATAGCAGCATTTCCATTGATCAGAATACCATCAACCGGAATCAATTCTTCATTTCGAATGAGCAAACGATCGCCTTTTTGGATGTCATAGACTTGAATTGGTGTTTCTTTTCCTTTCAAAATTTTGGTTACCGCAATTGGAAAGTATGATTTGTAATCGCGCTCAAACGATAGAAATGAATAGGTTTTTTGTTGGAAAAATTTCCCAAGTAATAGAAAAAAGACCAATCCCGTAAGGCTATCAAAAAATCCTGTTCCTAAGTCAAAGATGATTTCCACAGCGCTTCTTACAAACAATACTAAAATTCCCAACGCAATGGGCACATCAATGTTTAAGAGTTTTGCTCGAAGTCCTTTGTATGCCGAGATGAAATAGTCTTGTGCCGCATAAAAAACGACGGGAAGCGAAAAGGCAAACATAAGCCAACGAAAGAGCGGTTTGTATTGCTCAATCCAAAAACCATCAACTTGAAAATATTCGGGAAACGACAGAAACATGACATTTCCGAAGGCAAAACCTGCAATTCCAAGTTTGTAAATGAGCGTACGATTGATGTTGGTTTTTCCCATGCTGTAATCTTCCAAACTGATATACGGTTCGTACCCAATTTTGCTTAGCAACAACACTGCTTCTTTCAGTGAAAAGTTGTTTGAATTGTACGTGATTCGGACTGTTTTTTTTCCAAAATTCACCTGCGACGCTGTGATTTCCGCATT
>CAZHSA010000321.1:0-2737 GCA_964535135.1 uncultured Kordia sp. | reverse complement strand
TTTTCCAAAATCCAAATACAGGAACTACAGTGAATGTGTGGAATGTATAGTGTAACTATTTGTTTAGCATCATCGTTAAATTCCAATAATTTATCAATGATGTTTTGCTGCGTTAAAAAATCGTACTTTCCTTCTATTTCTTTCGGCATCGCGCCTGGAGAATTTTCCAAATCGTAGTAACACGTCAAATCGTTTTCTGCAAACAGTTCGTACACCGTTTTACAGCCAACACAACAAAACGATTTTTCTTGTAGCTGAATCGTTTCTTCTTCACACACATCACCACAATGAAAACATGTAGTTTCGTTCATAGTATTGCTCATTTATACCTTTTACTTGAGTAACAAAGGTTACAAATGAATTGCTGAAAAAATATGACATTTATCATACTTTTTTTTTAATTTAATGCTTTATTTAGTTGCCATGAGCAAATGTGAACAGTGTATCTTGAAACAGTTTAATTCGTTGAAATATTTGACCAAGGAAGAGTTGGCACGTATTTCCGATTGTAAAACCTCCAAAGTGATCAAAAAAGGACAATTGATTTTTAATGAAGGTGATTTGATTAATGGAATTTTTTGCGTGCGTGAAGGAATTTGCAAGTTGACAAAGCTGAGTGCTAATGGAAAGGATCAAATTGTGAAATTGGTCGTTAAAGGTGATTTGATTGGACAACGTTCGTTGGTGAGTGATGAAAGTACCAACTTGAGCGCCATTGCGTTGAATGATATGCAAGTGTGTTTTATTCCGAAATATGAGATTCTGCGTGATTTACACGAAAACAATGATTTTACGTTTGATGTGTTGAAGATGATGGCGAAAGATTTGAAAGAAGCAGATAATATCATTGTGAATATGGCACAGAAATCCGTTCGACAACGATTGGCAGAAGCGTTGATTTATATTTATACCGCGTTTGGCACAGACGAAGATGGCATGCTTACCGTAGTACTGTCTCGCGAAGATTATGCTAATATTGTGGGAACGGCGACAGAGTCTGTGATTCGAATTTTATCGCAGTTTAAAAAGGAAGGATTTATTGCTACAAAAGGCAAGCAGATTAAGGTTGAAGATTTGACTGCGTTGAAGCGTGTAGAATAGCTTTGATGTTGCTCTGTCGTCTATATTATTTTTGACTTTTCTACATTTTCCATCTTTTTGGTATCTTTAATCCGATCAAACAACAACCAACCATCATGGAAGCTGCTCATAAACAAAAATTGAAAGAAACCGTTATCATCATTTTAGTGATTGTAATTTTAACTGCTGTTGGAATTTTCTTTTTGAGAAAACACGCCAATAAACAAGGTAGAGAATTGATGAGTTCAATGGATGAAGTAAGTCGTATTTACAAAGAAGAAAGCCTTAAAAATTGTGTTTCTATATCAGAATTTCAATCTAAGCGATTGGTTATTTTAAATAATGAATTGCAACAGTATAAGGAACAACACGAGATTACTTTTTTAAAGTTATATACTTATCATTTTACCTCATCAACCTTGTTTTTGTTTTTCTCAATACTAGCTGCCTTAACTGTTTTTGTGATTACACAAGAAGGTTGGAAAGGAACGTCTCAAACTGTCAAAGTGTTGTTTTTGATTTTTACTTCGTTATCGACATTTTTCGGGTTGTCGGCTAGTACATTTGATCAAGAAACGAGTATTCACAGAAATGGAAAAGCCTATATTGATTATGATAATTTACAGAAAAAACTGGGTAATTTTTGTGCAACAGGCTTGACCATTAATGGTGATTCCATCTCGTTTAATCAATTGCATTCTGAAATAAAGAAAAAATCAACCGAACTGCACGATTTTTATTTGGAGTTTGACGACCAAAGTTTGGATGTGAATACCATTTTTAATCTTAAGAAAAAGGAAGAGGAAGCTACAGAATAAAAAAAGAGGCTGATTCCCCAACAATCAGCCTCTTTACAGACAAGCAATAGATTCCCAAATCTATCTCCCTAACATTAATATTTCATTCACCAAAATCTCAGTTACGTACTTTGTTTCGCCTTCGTCCGTTTGGTAAGAGCGATTGGTTAATTTTCCATCTACGGCGATTTCTTTTCCTTTCAGTAAATATTTTTCAACAAGTTCGGCCGTTTTGTTCCATGCGATTAGGTTGTGCCAATACGTATTCTCAACTTTATCACCTTGTGCATTTTTGTAAGTTTCGTTTGTGGCAATAGAAAACTTTGCAATTTTTTTCCCATCTTCTAAATTGATAATTTCTGGATCGTTTCCTAAGTTTCCGATTAACTGTACTCTGTTGCGTAATGTGTTCATAATAGTATGCTTTAAAAAGTTATTATTTAATTTTTATGTTCAAATCGTTAGTGTGATTCAACAGTGCAAATATGAAACGACTTCCAAATTTTATTCGGTTGCAACCCGCTTACTTTCGTTTACAAATATTTGTAGTCGTTTGTAAACGAATAATTTTTTGTACCTTGTCTGTTCATGAACTCCATATGAAGATACACTTAGAAACCGAACGACTCATCATCCGAGACCTTACTGAGCAAGACCTTGACGGCATGTTTGTATTAGATTCCGATCCAGAAGTACATAAGTATTTGGGCAATAAACCGATCAAAGAAAAAGCGGAAGCACTGAAGTATATTAAAGATGTAAATAAACAGTACAAAGAACGCGGAATCGGACGTTGGGCTGTGGAAATTAAAGAAACAGGCGAATTCATAGGTTGGAGTGGCTTGCGCTTGTACACCGAT
>CAZHSA010000320.1:0-4650 GCA_964535135.1 uncultured Kordia sp. | reverse complement strand
CAAAAACGACATTGATTTCACCTTCAGAAGTTTGACGCCCGTAATTGGTTAATGAACTATTGCGTTTTTTTACTTCTTGTACCACGCGCATTCCATTGTGTTGCAATTCTATTCCGCTCATGTTGTACCGAAAAGGATCGGAGAAATACCTGCTTTTTCGCAGTCGAATTTTGGCATTCCTATAATCGAATATGACTTTGAAACGTTTTAAAATTTCGCCGCCAATGCTGCCGTTACGTTCTTTAAAATTCCGTACGTAGGTAATTGCGGTAGAATCGGGAAATGCCACTTTTGCATTTTCAAACGTAAACCTTCCCATGTTGAATTTTTTCACACGAGAGCGTGTTCCGTATATACTTCCACTTAAGCCACGTCCTAGAAAGTCGTCAAATTTCTTTTCAGGAATTTTTATATTTTTTTCATCATCTTCAAACAGCCACAAGGCGTCACTTCCTCCAGAATCAATTAATAATTTTACAGGAATATTAGGATCTACATCCTCTTCCATGGCTACTTTTACGTCGATATAGGGCTTGTTGTTCCGAAATGTCAGTGGCAAATCGGTACATTTTCTACATCGTCTATATGTGTATGATTCTGGCTTGTAAAATTTGATGCGTTCGGAACCGTAATTTACTTCCACTACAAAATCTTTGAATACATCGTATCCAATAATTCCATGTACGGGAACGCCCAAACGTGTGGACATATTTATATCTTGATCAAGAATAATGTACAACTCCATATTGAGTTTTAAAATATCATTGATCCGAAACGTGTCCGATCGGGCTTTTACCGCTTCAATATCTTCTCCAGAACCTAAACCGCGAAGTTGAATGCGTTCTTTTTGTTCAATCATAAGAGAATCGCCAGCATTCAGACTAAACATAATAGGTTTGTTCACACCAGAATCTAACAAAAAAGACATTTCTACACCGTTAATTTCTACAGGAATGATGATTAAATTATTGATCATTTTGAAAGAAACCGACGCTTTGTCTTTTCCATTGGTAATGTTGAATTTACTCTGCGCCTGAATAATTCCAGTCGTACAAAGTAATAGAAGGATGATATGTTTTTTTAAAAATTGCAAATTAAGAGGGACATTGGTAACAAACTAATATACAAAAAATCCTTTTTTAAAACGAATAAAATATGTTTTTTAACGTTGCTGAAAATATGCCGTAGATGACATATTTTATAAAATATATTTCGCATTTTTGTAATTCTAAAAAGATAAGATTATGCCAACCATTTCCAACAAAGGAATTGCCATGCCACAATCGCCAATTCGTAAATTGGTTCCGTATGCAGAAGATGCAAAAAAACGTGGTACAAAAGTATATCACCTTAATATTGGTCAACCCGATATTAAGACTCCGAAAGTAGCGTTGGACGCTATTAAAAATAACGACATTGAAGTATTAGCGTACAGTCGCTCGGAAGGTTCAGAGGAATATAGAACAAAGATTGCTGCGTATTATGCTAAAAATGATATTCACGTAACCGCTACGGATATTATTGTCACTACCGGTGGAAGTGAAGCGTTACTTTTTACTTTTGGAAGTATCATGGATGCAGGTGACGAAGTAATTATTCCAGAGCCTTTTTATGCAAATTACAACGGATTTTCAACAGCTTCTGGTGTAAAAGTGGTGCCAGTTATTTCTAAAATGGAAGACAATTTTGCTTTGCCTCCAATTGAAGCGTTTGAGAAATTGATTTCGCCTAAAACGAAAGCTATCTTGATTTGTAATCCTGGAAATCCGACAGGTTATTTATATTCTAAAGAAGAAATTCAAAAATTAGCTGCGATTGTAAAGAAACACGATTTGTTTTTAATTGCAGATGAAGTATATCGTGAGTTTGCGTATGACGGATTAACGCATTATTCTGTAATGCAAGAATCAGGTTTGGAAGAAAACGCAATTGTGATTGATTCTGTATCGAAACGTTACAGCATGTGTGGCGCGCGCATTGGTTGTATTGTATCTAAAAATAAAGATTTTATGGCGACAGCAATGAAATTTGCACAAGCACGTTTATCGCCACCAACATACGCACAAATTGCCAGTGAAGCTGCTTTAGAAACGCCGCAAAGCTACTTTGATGATGTCATTGAAGAATATGTAGAACGAAGAAATACACTCGTTTCTGAATTGCAAAAAATTGAAGGTGTTCGCGTAGCAAATCCGAAAGGCGCTTTTTATTGCATTGCCGAATTGCCCGTAGAAAGTGCTGATGATTTTGCACAATGGCTTTTAGAGAAATTTGATTTGAATGGTGAAACTATTATGGTAGCGCCAGCCGCAGGTTTCTATTCTACGCCAGGTATTGGCCTGAATCAAGTGCGCATTGCGTATGTATTGAAGAAAGAAGATTTAATTACAGCCGTCGCTATTTTAAAAGAAGCTTTACAAACATACAACGCCTAACTTTATAAAAATTACTATTTGATTTCTATACAACACAACGTTTCCTTAAAGGAATTTAACACGTTTGGCATCGACGCTAAAGCTGCCTTTTTTATTTCTGTTTCTAACAAGCAAGAACTGATTGAAGCTTTGCAATTGCCACAATTTTCAGACTATTTTGTACTTGGTGGCGGAAGCAATATGCTACTTACGGGCGATATTGAAATTCCTGTGTTGCATATCAATTTGAAAGGAAAAGAAGAAATCGCTGTGAATACGCAAGGTGATATTGTTGTGGAAATTCAGGCAGGTGAAAACTGGCATGAGTTTGTACTTTGGTGTATAGAACATAATTTTGGTGGCGTTGAAAATTTATCACTGATTCCTGGCAATGTTGGAACGTCTCCGATTCAGAATATTGGCGCGTATGGCGTGGAATTGAAAGATGTTTTTCAAAGCTGCACAGCGATTGACATAGAAACTCAAGAAGAGAAAATATTCACGCTAGAAGATTGTCAGTTTGGCTATCGAAATTCTATTTTTAAGAATGAAGCAAAAGGTAAATATATCATAACTTCCGTGGATTTTTTACTCAAGTCCAAAGATCACCAATTAAATACTTCGTACGGAGCCATTCAGCAAGAGTTGGAACGTAAAAACATCACACATCCTACAATTAAAGATGTGAGTGATGCTGTGATTGCAATTCGCCAACGAAAACTTCCAGATCCGAAGGAAATCGGCAACAGCGGAAGTTTCTTTAAAAACCCTGTGATTCCGAAAGCTGAATTTGACATTCTACAAGAAAAGTATCCAAACGCGCCGCATTATGTAGTGTCGGACACCGAAATTAAAGTGCCAGCTGGTTGGCTAATAGAGCAATGTGGTTTCAAAGGAAAACGTTTTGGAGACGCAGGCGTTCACAAAAATCAAGCATTGGTATTGGTGAATTACGGAGATGCCACAGGCGCGGAAATTCTCGCCTTAGCGAAAAAAATACAAGAAACTGTATTAGCGAAATTCAACATTGCGATTGAAGCCGAAGTGAATGTAGTTGGATAGATTTTATTTTAGGTCTTAGGTATTTGGTTTGAGATTTTTAAAATTTAACATATACATTTTACATAAAAACAAGAAACTATGTTGAAATACATTTTAATTTTTATTGCGAGTACAACGTTGACTTTTGGACAAAAAACAGCCTGTTCGTTAACGTATACTAATGAGACGAAAGTAAAAGGGTTTGCAACTATTACGGAAAACAATACTATTGAATTTTCAGCAACTGCTGATGGAAAAACCGAAACGCTTGATTATACTACCGTGAGTAGTATTGTTATGTATGTTGAAAAACCTACGAGGTATACCTATTTAAAAGTTTCTGAACAAGGAAACCCGATACTTTTGAAACGATTGAATAAATTTAATACATATCCTGGCAACGAAATTGTATTGTTTGTAAGCGCAAAAGAAGCCATCACTTTCGCAGCAACTGCATCAAAAGAAAAGCCGAATGGACAACCGTATTCAAAATACTATCTTAAGAAAAGGTTTTCTGAAGAAATTACCACTGTTAGTACTGCACTTACCCATAAAAAGTGGAAATACAAAATGATCAAATATTTAAAAGGCTGTCCAGTAGTGATTGAAAGTTTACGCTTTGGAGCATATACACAGAAAACGATGGTAGAACTTATTGAGAATTATAATTATAGTTGTTCATAGTTTCAGTTGCGTTAAAGTATGTGTAATTATTTTTTATATTTCCAAAACAAACCAACACTTAATGTAGCGACTCATGACACGATTTGCAAACGGATACTAACCACGTAATCGGTTCTCTGCCAATGTTTCTTGCGTATCGTTTGTGATGGACTTGTGTTGCACGTTTGCCACAATATCTACATTTCCATTGATCGCGTTTTAAAACAACATAGCGTTTGCGTTTCCAAGCATCAGATTTTAAATATACATTTCTATAATAGTCACGTCTTCGGATTCGATTTCGATTAAAAACATAATTTTTCCAAAGACTCGCAAGAATTGCAAAGACAAGTAAAAGTATAAAACCTGTAGTATTAAAATTCACGCTAATTGTTTGTTTTAAATAACATATAAACTAATTTGATATGATTTTCATATGAAAGGCAACAGGAATTTTTATCTTTTCCGCAGTATAGCAGGGATTTTTCGTTAAAAATTTTTGAAGCCTTGGAAAAAATTTAGAAAAATTCAT
>CAZHSA010000319.1:0-4662 GCA_964535135.1 uncultured Kordia sp. | reverse complement strand
TATTCGCGACGTATGATTGAAGTGTTACAAGAAAATAACATTCCATTTACGATTCATTGGGGAAAAAATTCGGATTGGAAATTTCCGAATCTTGTAGACGCTATGTTTGGCGATAAGGTGAGTGAATGGAAAAGCTATCGCAACGGATTACTTTCTACTGAAATGCAAAAAGTATTCTCCAACGGATTTTTAGAAGATACTAAACTGAATGTGCCCAACGAAACCAATGAGGAAGATTTGATTGTTTCACTGTAAAGACAGAAACTTTTAGTGAAGGAAGTTGTGAAAACTATCAGAATTTAATAATTTAGAAACGCATTAATACAACTGATTTTGAGCTATGCTGCTAACTTTTTCGAAACGCATTCGGTACACGCACCGAATATTGATGCCAGCGAGATCGAAAAATTTGCGTTGGCTGGTTTAGCAGTGTCAGATTATTATTTGGCGTACGAAAAATACAGTGTACTCCAAAATCCGTTTCGAAAATTCCCCTATTATTCAGCCGTAAATGTGGATGGAAAACAGTTCCATAAACTAAAAAGAGCGAGCATTTTTGAAGGAAGTGAACGTTGGTCAAAAGACGATCGCATTCCGCCAGAAACGCAATGGGGAAAAGCATTATACAGTGCGGAAAAGAATGATTTTGATAGAGGACATCTTGTAAAACGGGAAGATGTGCAATGGGGAACAGATGAAAAAGTGGCACGTTCGGCAGCGCGTTCTACGTTTTATTACACCAATGCAGTACCGCAAGTAGGGAAATTGAATAGAGGTGTTTGGAAACGTATTGAAAACTATATTTTGCACCATGAAGTGGTCAAAAATAATATGAAAATCTGTATGTTCAGTGGACCAGTTTTTCGAGAAGATGATCCAGAATTTTTAAAAACAGTGAATGATGAAATCGTTCGTTTGCCCTATTTGTTTTGGAAAGTAGTGTATTATATAAAGAATGGCGAATTGCACAGAGCAGGTTTTCTAACAAGTCAACATCGACAAATGCAAAAAAAGCGCATCATAAAGCCAGTAAGTCGTTCTGAAGAAAGTGTCCGAACGGAACATTTCAATAGATTTAAAGATGCAGAAACCTATCAAGTTACCGTATCCTTTATTGAGGAAATCAGTAAGTTGTCGTTTGAAGCTGCCGCAGAAATGTTTCAAAATGACGATCCAGAACGGATTATTCTATCTCGTGTAAACGTTCGTAGCAGCAGCAGTGAAAGTGAGCAATTAGAAGCACAAGCAAAAAGTATGAATTTAAAATTATAACGTTATTTCAAACACTATTAACATATTATTCATTAAAGCCAATCCAATAGACAGCGATACACTGCGTTTGGATGTGGAAGAAAATGCCATACGCGATGTGTTGGGCAGTAGTGCGGACAAAAATAAATTTGATTTTGAATCCAGAGGTGCCGTTACAAAAGATCTTCTCATAGATCATCTACTCAAAATACAACCCAATATTTTACATATTTCTGGACATGGAAATACGGACGAACAATTGCTATTGGAAGATGTAGAAGGTTATAAAGAAGAAGTGTCTATTCAAAAATTATCAGATGTGTTGTCTAGTTTTAAAGATCATATTCAGTGTGTGTTTTTAAATACGTGTCACAGTTTGGCCGGAATTGAAAGTTTTAATGAACATATCGCTTATGTTATCGGAATGAAAAATGAAATTCCTGATGATGTAGCCATTAGCTTTTCGAGAAATTTTTATAATGCGATGTTTAATGGGCGAACGATTAAAGATTCTTTCAAGATTGCGTTGTCTCGAATTGCCTTGACCGACCAAGGTGATGAGCATATTCCGAAACTGATTGTCAACAATGAAGCCGTCGTGCAAGCAGGAAAAGAAATTGAGCAACAAAATGAGGCGAGTGAACACAATTTGATCAATACCATTATTTCTGAAGAAGAAATCGCGGCAGCAAAAAACGGATACAAACGAAGTATTAGATTTCATTATAAAATCATTTTTGGCGCCGTTGCGATTAGTGTCGGACTTTTTATTTTTCTCTTTGTAAATGGTAATAACGACTTAACATCTTCGCTCATTGGACTGATTCCGAGTGCCTTTGGAAGTTATCCGTTTCTTGAAATTCAGAAGCGAAAAAACAGAATTACACTCATCCGTGTGTTTGAATTGAAGCGCAAACGCTTACTCAATGCATTATCACAATTAACACCTATAGAACGCCGAGAGTTGAATGACGAATTCAAGCGATTGATCATTATCTAAAAAGGAAAAAAATTACATGAAAACGTATAAATCTATAGAAGAAACTATCGCAGATGTTCGTAAAAAAGACAAGCGTTACAATTATATCGTATTAATCATCACGTTGATTATGGTGGTTGCGATTGCGTCCATCATTATTGTGAATTATGAAAACAAATCACAACTGCAAAAAGCTACAATTGCCGAAAATGAAATCATAATTGCAGAGTTGGAAACCGAAAGAATTACTACTAGGAAACTGCGTGAACAAGATTCTATTCGTACTGATTCCATTTCTGAATTGGTGGTAAAGTTACGTCAAGAATTATCTGACATCAATAAGCAGCTTGCGCGTGGTAATACAACGGGAAGCGACAGACAAATGGTATTGGCAAATATCAATTTAGCGCAAGATCAATTAAATAAAATAGCAAACAATATTAGCGATCATACCATTGTTCGTTATTACAAGCGCAGAGCCGATAGTGACAAAATCGAGGAAGTCATTCAAAGTATGAAAGATCCAAGTTTTCGATTAAACCTAAAGTCAGTACCTAATGACAACGGGCGTTACAAAGTAAATACGATTTGGTACGGAAGCGATGTGAATAAAAATGAAGTCTACAAATTGGTACGTCGTTTAACGGAAATTGGTGTGAAAATTCGAAATGTAAAACCTTTTGAGAATCCTGCTACGAAAGATTGGAAAAGTGAAGCCATTGAATTAGGATACGAAGCGAGTAGTACCACAACACAATTAACCAAAAGTGAAGTTACGAAGCTTAGAGTAAACAACAATAACATCAAATATAACGTTCGATTGTATTCTTATAAAGCTGATAGAAAAGTAAAAGCGAAGTTGGCAACGCTCATCAAAAAGGAAAATTACACGGTCAATGTATATCCTGAATGGAAAGAAAAACACAGTTTTTTTGCCAATGTACCTACTATTTTTTATTATGATAAAGAGACAAAAGACATTGCTGAAAAACTAGCAGCAACGCTGAATCAAAACGTCGGTGTACGATTTAAAGTACAGTTAGGAAGCGGTTATGGAATTGGAAAAAGCGAAAAGAAAAATACGTTTATTATTCATTACACGCAGTAGTTTTTTTCATCACATTTTATCGTACATCTCTACTTTTAATATTCGCCGCACACAATCGAATAATTTCTGCAATGCGCTTCTCGCGAGTAGTCTCACGTTTTGCCTGATTCAACCAGTATAAATAACTTTTTCGGTACGACGGACTGAAATTTTGATAGTTTTCATACGCTGTTGGATTGGCTTCAAAAGCAGTTTGTAACTCTTTGGGTATAATACCATTTTCAACATCGTCCAAAGCTGTCCACGAACCATCTTTGATAGCAGCAATCATTTTTCGGGAACCACTTTCGTGCATTTTGCCTTCCGCAATCAATTCTACAATATAGCTTTTATTTAACTTGCTCCAGACACTTTTGGGTTTTCGTGGACAAAAATATTGTCGTCTGCGTTCGTCGTCTAGTTTTTTAACCGTGCTGTCAATCCAGCCAAAACATAACGCTACTTTTACGGCTTCTTCCCAACGCATACTTTCTTTGTCAGAACTTACTTTGTAGAAAATTAAATAGATACCAGCAGACGTTTCATGATTTTTTTCCAACCATGCACGCCATTCAATATCGTTTTTAAAATAAAGTTCTTCGCGTGTGTTCATCATCGTTTATCGAAATGTTTTCGCAGGAAATACAATCAAGCTTTCATGACCATTTTTCCCTACAGTAGCAATTCCAAAATAATAATTATCAATCACAATGCCATGAAGTGTATATTCGGTTACATCGCCTACAAAGCGCGAATGTTGCCATTGTGGAGCCGTAGTGTCTCGCCAGTAAATTTTATAACCAACCACATTAGTATCTTCTGACTTTGTCCATTTGAATTTTGCGCTTGGCTGTACAATTCCGCCAATTTTTACGTCTTGTGGTGGCAATGGCGACCATGCCAAACTTGCCAAGTTGATGGCATTTACGGCAGTGAGTTTCTTCGCGTAAGCGAAATTAACACCTTCAATCACATCGCCGTATTTGATGCCGTTTTCTTCACGAATATCTTGATGTTGGCGATTGTAGTTTTCGTGCGCTTCCATAATTCGAATGCCTGCAAAGCCTAAGTCGTTAAAAGGTCTGTGATGTCCACCACGACCAAATCTGTCCAAACGATAAATCATCATCGGATTCATTTCAGGCATGTACGTTTGCGTTTGCTTGTGAACGTATCGTGCTAATTGTCGTGAAATTCCATCCACTTCGCCACCATAAAAACGACGCGATCTGCGTTGACGTTCTGTTTCATTGGCAGGAACTGGCTCTGAGAAAATTCGGAATGTACGATTATCAATCACGCCATCTACACCTTCAATATTTCCAATCATATCGTTATTTAACAC
>CAZHSA010000318.1:0-4686 GCA_964535135.1 uncultured Kordia sp. | reverse complement strand
TCTGGAGAAACGCCAGAGTATTGCACCACAGTATCGTTATTTGTATTTCCAGCCCACATCGCAACTATATTCGTTGGCATTCCAGCGGTTGTTTGTGCATTGCTTCCGTATGTGATTTGGTTGGTAGCATCGGTAAAGTCTAGAGTGGTTGCTACTTGCTTTAATGAAATTGCGCTGGCTGACATGATTCCTAAATGGTTTCTGTGTTTTACAACGATAAAATAATCTCCAGCAGGGACATTGTCAAAAGTTAGTGGCGTTATTAAATCATCGGAAGTAGCCACGATGTCTCCATCACGTTGTAAAACTCCCGATTGTCCAGCGATTGTTATAGTCGAATCATTAGCATCGCGCAATTCTACCCAAATCCAATCAACCATAGAATCAGCTCCTTGATCATCTAAGCCAATTTCTTCTGGAATGAAAACATTATCACCATACGGAGAAGTTGATCCGAAACTACCGTCGTCAATGCGTAAATCGTCTCGCATTAGGTTTTCTTCTCCCGTATTTGGATTGATCATAGCTCCTTGTAAAAACACATCAATATCAACCACGACAAAATCACAGCTAGTTTCACTAAAACTTACTTGCGCATCTACATTGGTCCAATTGGTTTCACTGTAGGTTGCATCGTCCACCAAAATACAAGATAGATTATCATTAAATCGCGCTTCAAAAACAGTCATGTTAATATTATTTCCATTTTGAATGTTTACTGATGATAGATTAGTATTGGCAATGTTGAGGTATTTTTTAAAAGTGAAAAAGATCCAAAAGGCAAAGGAAATATTTGTGAAATGGAGTTGAGCATGACTGGTCCACGAATTTTTGCCTCTTCTAACGAAGAAAACTATGAACTCGCGGTAAAGAATACGATCAAAGATTTAGAGAAGCAACTGGAAAAGCGCAAAAAAACGCTGAAACCGTATTTGTAAAAAGTTGCTACGAAAAGACTTTTTTTTGTTCGTATTCACCTGTTTTTCAACCTATTTTCAACTAAAAAAGCGACATTATCAGAAAGGTACTAGTTTTAAAACCAAGAGGTGATTTAATTGTAAATTAGTACAATACTGTATTCAAAAAAATAATTATAATTTCTGGAATCCATAATACTCTCATTATCATTATATTTACTTTTAGAAAAAGTATTTATTACATGGAAAAACTTCGTATCCTTTTAGTTTGTTATACATATCTTATTCAACTTGGATATTCACAGACTAATGATGTAAATGATATTCAATATGGAGTCGCCATAAAAGCTACAATTGATTTTAATGGTTTTGCGAATAATTTTAAATACACAAATTACAATATTGCTGTAGTAAGTGGTATTGGAGCTCATCCTTTTGATTACACTGATGCATATCCTTCAATTCATGCAGGATTTCTACTTTATAACAGAGGAGATTTAATCAGCTCTTACGGAAAAGGCTTTTTTGAAAGTACAACCATTGACTTAATTTTAGATCTCAGTTTGACTTTGGGTTATTACACTCAAAATACTAATTTCGATAAAAGATTTGTGCCTTTATATCATTTTTCAGATTTTACACCAAATCCACTACAAAACCCTTTTCAACATTCATTAACTATTGGAACAAACTTTATTTGGCTTTTGGATAGTTATAAATTGCAAACTAATGAAATTCCTCAAAGAGTTGGTTTTTTGGGAGCAATGATTGATAGAAGATTTCAAATAAACTCATATAACGACGGAGCAATCTGGGCTAAACTAGGATTAACAGATAGACTAGATCGTTATTACACAGGTGGTGGAATGATTGCATATCATATAAACAATCAATATGACTTTAATAATTTTGAATTCAGCTTTCATAAGTTTACTGGACATGAAAAATATGTTTTTGATACGGCAAATCTTCTTCAGTTAGATTTTATTCCTTTTAAGGATCCAAAAACCTATTATTATAATAAGAGTCGCTTTCGGTTCACTATGACAAGTCAGCGACGAAACTTTGGCTTGCACATTACATTTCACAATACAGATCGAGATTTTCAAGATTATATTCATTTTACTGAAGAGAGTACGTATCATACAGATATTTTTAAAAATTCTCCAGGTTTTGGAAATGAATTCAAGCGTATGGGATTTGGAGGATTTTGGCTATATTCTAATACTAATTTTACGAATTAATGATGAAGAAATTATTTATACTTTTTTTAATTTCAATAGCTATTGCAGGTTGTAAACCCATTGATTTTCAAGGTGCTATTGCAAAGAGTGAAAAATTTGATTTAAAAAGATATGATATTTACACGTTCAAATTAAGATTAACAAATAGTACTTCTGACCAAGATCCACAGGCTCCCATTTTTAAAAACGGTGTTGATGCGGATAGAGGTTTAATTTATGAAATGTTATATCTTTTACGAAATAGAAAGAATGATAGCATTATTTATTTTACAACCAGATCACATAAATATATTAGAGATGGTGGTGTTTTTAATCATCCTTTGTATGAAGATCACTTAATTATGAATGATTTGGATTATTTATATTTTGGGAAAGAAGAAAGTAATAAAATAATTTTTTATGATCCCAATGGTCGAACTTACGTACAAAATCCCACATTTTATTTTTCGGAAAACAACGATATCATTACTATTGATAGTATTACCAATAATTACGCAAATGAAAAGAGCAGACAAGCAATGAGAAATCTAAAAATTGAAGATGATGTTTTAGGAATTTCGTTAAAGTTTAAAAAAGAAAACAAGTCGTATGTATATGCATATACTACGGACAATTTCAATAGAAATGGACTAATCGCTGATTGCCATTACATTTATGTGAACGATAATGACGTATTTTTAGAGGTAAACAGCTTTGAGGATACTTGGTATGATGCTTATATTGATAAAGTTAAAATGTTTAGGCAATGATTGAAGTGTATAATTATTTGTTTTGTAAAATAAGAACTGTCTTTCAATATGAAAGTTGAATTTTACGAGAAAATCACAAACGTTCCAATCACAATTATAACCACAATGATTCCCATAGGTTTCGCGTATTTCCATGGAGAAATATCTACTTCTTGGGTGTATTGTTGTTCGTAGGCTACTTTTCTTGGATACATTCTGCCAATGAGCAACATGATGAGTACATTCAACACAAACAAAATTGCCATGACATGTAAAAAGTGTGGATAGTTCTCTTCTCCAAAATATGGTTGTAATACAAATTGACTAATGATGTACAATACAGCTCCTAAAATAATCGCAATATTAGCGGCTTTGGCAGGAACACGTTTTGTCAAATATCCTACCACAATAATCGTCAAAATGGGAATGCTGTAACAGCCATTAATTTCTTGTAAATACTTGAATAATCCGTCTGGGGCATTCGCAATAAACGGCGCTACACACATGGCTAATAACGCCAATAGCACTCCAAAGTATTTTCCGACTTTCACCACTTCACGTTCCGTTGCTTCTTTTTTGATGAATTCCTTATAAATATCTATCCCGAATAGCGTTACTGAACTGTTTAAAGCACTGTTGAATGAACTCAAAATTGCCCCAAATATTACGGCAGCAAAGAAACCGATGAGCGAAGCTGGCAATACCTTAACAACCAACGCTGCGTATACTTGATCGGTATCAGCGATACTACCTTTGAATATGTGAAACGCAATGATTCCAGGAATGACAACAATCAGCGGCCCTAGTATTTTTATACAGGATGCCAATAATAATCCTTTTTGTCCTTCTTTTAAATTTTTTGCGCCCAATGCACGTTGAATGATTGCTTGGTTGGTTCCCCAGTAAAACAATTGTACGAGCATCATTCCTGTAAAAATAGTGGCAAACGGAATTTCGGATTCGCTGCTTCCGATGGCGTTAAATTTATCGGGGTTTTCGTGTACAAGCGTGGAAATTCCAGTAAAAAGATCACCATTTCCTATATATTTTAACCCAAAATACGGAATTAATAAACCGCCAATTAAAAGTCCAATAGCATTGATCGTATCGGAAACCGCCACCGCTTTTAGTCCTCCAAAAATAGCATAGATAGATCCTGCAATTCCAATAGCAAAAACAGAAATCCACAACGCTACGGTTTCAGAAACGCCTAAAAGTTCGGGAATGTCAAACATTCCGTTGATTGCGACAGCTCCTGAATACAGTACTATTGGCAATAATACTACCACATAACCTGTTAGAAACAAACCTGAAGTGAACGCTTTGGTTGTTTTATCATACCGTCGTTCTAAAAATGTGGGAATCGTAGTGATTCCGCCTTTTAAGTATCTCGGCAAAAGGAAAATTGCGGTGATAACCATGGCTATTGCGGCTAAGGTTTCCCAAGCCATGACTAGGATTCCTTGCTTGTATGCAGAACCATTTAGCCCCACAATTTGTTCTGTGGAAAGATTGGTTAGTAGTAATGATCCTGCAATGACGATTCCTGTAAGACTTCTTCCGCCTAAAAAATAACCTTCTGAAGAGGTTTCATCTGTAGAACGCGTTGCCAAATATGAAATGATAGCAACTAGTGCCGTAAAACCAATAAAAGAGAAAAGTCCGATCATAAATCAAAGTTATTTTTAGCACAATTTGTAAAACAGTACATTTTTTGCACTAAAACGTACTGTTGTACACAAACATACTAATAACTAAAGACTTTGGATTGTTTTTTTGGGTGATTATCTTTTGATT
>CAZHSA010000317.1:0-4690 GCA_964535135.1 uncultured Kordia sp. | reverse complement strand
ACTATTTTTGCACAAACAAAACAACATGTACCAATTCCTTGTAAAACCTATTCTTTTTCTATTCGATCCAGAAAAAGTACATCATTTTACCTTTTCTCTCATTCGAACACTTTGTAAAATTCCTGGAGTCTCTAGTATGTTTAGAGGAATGTATACGGTGAATGACAAACGTTTAGAACGCACTGTTTTTGGCTTGAAATTTAAAAATCCTGTTGGTTTGGCTGCGGGATTTGACAAAGATGCCAAATTGTATAATGAACTATCAAACTTCGGATTTGGCTTTATAGAAATCGGAACGTTGACACCAAAACCACAAGGCGGAAACCCTAAGAAACGTCTCTTTCGTTTAAAACAAGACGAAGCCATTATCAATCGTATGGGATTCAACAATGGTGGCGTAACAGAAGCTGTAGAACGTCTAAAAAAGAATAAAGGCGTGTTAATTGGCGGAAACATTGGAAAAAACAAAGTCACGCCCAACGAAACTGCGGTAGAAGATTATAAAATCTGCTTTGAAGCTTTATTTCCTCATGTCGATTATTTTGTGGTGAATGTAAGTTCGCCAAATACGCCTGGTTTACGAGAGTTACAAGACAAAGAACCGCTTACAAAGTTACTAACGACCTTACAAACCATGAATACGGAGAAAAATGCTCCAAAACCAATACTGCTTAAAATTGCGCCCGATTTAACGAATGAACAACTAGAAGACATCATCGAAATTGTGGCAGACACCAAAATTGCAGGCGTTATTGCAACCAATACAACCATTTCGCGTGAAGGGTTACAATCTTCCGACAAAGAGGAAATGGGCGGATTAAGTGGAAAACCATTAACCAATCGTTCCACAGAAGTCATTCGTTTCTTAGCTGAAAAAAGCAACAAAGCCTTTCCAATTATTGGCGTAGGAGGTATTCACTCTGCAAAAGATGCACTAGAAAAACTAGACGCTGGCGCAGATTTGGTGCAACTGTACACAGGATTTATCTACGAAGGACCAAATCTCATCAAAAACATCAACAAAGAACTATTAAGAAAAACTCAAAAATAAGAGGAATTTAGCAATAGCGATAAGTTCCTCTTAGACATAGTTGTATTTTTATTCGGGAGCTTCTTCTTTTTCTTTTTCTTTAGGTTTTCCCATAAAAAATAGGATAGCTCCAATAACAATCATTCCAATGCGAATTGCCCATCCTGTAGTTTCTCCCCAAGTATCAATCCACATTAAAATTTTGAATTCCATCTGAAAAAAGGATAAAACAATAGAGCCAATTCCGAAAATGGCTAGGTAAGTACCGATTTGTCTCATAATTATAAAGTTAGTTAAATCAAATATATAAAAAAAGAAAGGTAGGTTTATGCAAAAAGTATATTTTTACGGACTAAAAAGAACTTTTTTGAATGTAGAAATACTCATAGGATTCGTCACAGCTACCTTCTTGTTAGCAATCTCACCTGGGCCAGACAATATTTATGTGCTCATGCAAAGTATTGTAAACGGTCGTAAATACGGAATTGCTACGGTATTAGGATTAATGACAGGTTGCATCATTCACACTTCTTTAGTAGCTTTTGGCGCATCAACGATTCTAAAACAAAATCCAACATTATTCTTCATTATCAAGCTTTTAGGCGCTTTGTATTTGGTGTATTTGGCATATAAAGTGTATGGAAGTTCAGGAGCTATTGAATTGGGAAATGACGCAGTTCCAAAAAAGTCTGTGGTGGAGCTATTCAAGCAAGGATTCATCATGAATGTGCTCAATCCGAAAGTGACCTTATTTTTCTTGGCATTGTTTCCAGGATTTCTTTTCAGTGATACCATGAGCGAAGTGCTCCAATTTTATGTGTTGGGCTTCTTATTTATCGTCGTGTCGTTTCTTGTTTTTGGCGCAGTTGCTATTTTTGGGGGAATTATCTCAGATTCCATTCAAAAAAATAAAAACATTGGTCTATACATGAAATGGCTGCAAATTGTGGTTTTTGTGGGCATTGCCATTTTTATCATGTTGACCTAAACTGTGATGAGGTTTCTAAAAATAGATATAAAATACTTTTGGCTCTTTGTGTTAGGATTTTTCTTGTCCACTATTGTGGGAACGCAAACGCACGAATTGGGACATATAGCGGTGGCAGAAGCTTTAGGATACGAAACTACGCTCAGTTACGGAAGCATGTCCTATAATGTGGAAGGGTTTTCTAAAGATGAAGATGTAATTGCGTGGCGAAACATATTTAAAAAATCAGATGCTTTTGATGATTCTTCGCAACTTGAAAAAGAAAGGGCAGAAGCACTATTGCAAAAAATAAAAGCAAAATTTCCTTCCAATCCTACGGATGACTTTTACATCACGCTAGGCGGACCAATACAAACGATATTAACCTGTTTTGTCGGACTTTTCATCTTGGCATATAGAAATATCAACACACAAGAAAATTTCAAGTTTACAGATTGGCTAGCGGTTTTTATGTCTTTATTTATACTGCGTGAAGTCTTCAATACGACGATGGCATTAGGAACTTATGTAGTAAAAGGAAGTGTTTTTTTTAACGGAGATGAATTCCGTATATCACGATTCCTTGGGTTCAGTCAATGGACAATTCCTATTATGACGGCAATTTTGGGTGTCATCATTGCAAGTTTCGTCATTTTTATGATTGTTCCCAGAAAATATCGCTTCACATTCATACTGGCAGGTTTTTTTGGAAGTATCCTCGGATTTTTCTTATGGTTCAACTTTTTAGGGCCTTTGTTGTTTTAAGTGGTTGATTAATATTGTTTTATGGTATTAAATCATACTTGATACTTTATAAAGGATCAAATAGGAATCTTTTATATCTGATGTATTCACCTTTACTTCGTGTCAATAATAAATCAAAAACGTAGATCATTATGAAAAAACATCATCTTAACGGGAAACTTAGTATTCACAAAACAAATATTGCACGATTAGATGCGCAGCAAATGGAAGCGATTGTTGCGGGCGGACCGAAACGCTCAATTCGTTTAAACGGAGATTGTATCTATTCTAGAAATCATTACACACAATGTACTTCGGCAGATAAGTATTCTAGAACTTCTATTTGTGTGGAATGTCCAAATAGCTAGGCTTATGTAGGGATAGGCTTTCTATAAAATTGGTAAAATTGAAAAGTGAACTTCGGTTCACTTTTTTGATACAAAAATATTTCCTAAAACGTTTTCGTTGATTATCTTTGGCAATCTATGGAAAACATTAAACTAATAGAATGTCCTCGTGATGCCATGCAAGGCATCAAAATGTTTATTCCTACAGAAAAAAAAGTACAATACATTCAATCCTTATTGCGTGTTGGTTTTGATACGATTGATTTTGGAAGTTTTGTATCGCCCAAAGCCATTCCGCAAATGGTTGATACTGCCGAAGTATTGTCAAAATTAGACTTATCTACGACAGAAAGTAAACTGCTCGCTATTGTTGCCAATGTTCGTGGAGCAACTGACGCAAGTACGCATCCAGAAATTCAGTATTTAGGCTATCCGTTTTCCATTTCAGAAAACTTTCAAATGCGAAATACGCACAAAACCATAGCACAATCCATAGAAACATTACAGGAAATTCTGAACATTGCAGCAAAAACAAACAAAGAAGTTGTAGCTTATCTTTCTATGGGATTTGGAAATCCGTATGGAGATCCTTGGAATGTGGATATTGTGGGCGCTTGGACTGAAAAACTCTCTAAAATGGGCGTTAAAATACTATCGCTTTCAGACACCATTGGTTCTTCCACACCAGAAGTTATTGAATATTTGTATTCGAATTTAATTCCGAAATATCCTGCAATTGAATTTGGTGCGCACTTACATACAACACCAAGTTCATGGCACGAAAAAATTGATGCAGCTTACAAAGCAGGTTGCAGACGTTTTGATGGCGCTATTCAAGGCTTCGGCGGCTGCCCGATGGCAAAAGACGAACTGACGGGTAATATGCCAACAGAGAAAATGGTTTCCTACTTTACGGCGGCCAAAGCTGACACCAACGTGCAACCAATGAGTTTTGAATCTGCTTACAATGAAGCTTCTAAAATTTTCAATCATTATCATTAGTTTGTTAGTATTGAGAAGTTTCAGAGAATCATTCAATATTTGATAGTACACGTATTTTAGAAACCATCCGAAACCTTTCATAACAAAGATAGTTGCGATACAAATTCCATTAACAAATTGTTATCTACGCTAGCAGATGGTATTAATTGTATAAAAAGCAGTATATTTGCACGCAATTATATCTTAATTGCATAATGACAGCACACAACAACAAAATTCTAGGCGAAGGTTTAACTTATGACGATGTCTTACTAGTTCCTGCGTTTTCAGAAGTTCTTCCAAGAGAAGTCAACATTCAAACAAAATTTACGAGAAACATAACCATCAATGTGCCCATAATTTCGGCCGCAATGGACACGGTTACAGAATCTTCTATGGCAATTGCTATGGCACGAGAAGGCGGCATCGGAGTGTTACACAAAAACATGACGATTGAACGACAAGCCCAAAAAGTGCGAAAAGTAAAACGTGCCGAAAGTGGAATGATCATCGATCCGGTAACCTTGCCTTTAACAGCAACGGTGGCAGATGCCAAAGCCAATATGAAAGAACATAGTATTGGTGGAATTCCAATTGTAGACAACGAAGGAACGTTGAAAG
>CAZHSA010000316.1:0-4708 GCA_964535135.1 uncultured Kordia sp. | reverse complement strand
TAAAAAGTAGTCAAAATTAACTCTTTTCACCTTAAAAAAGGCGATATACGACGATAAATAACATTAATTCAGCTTAATAAAAGCTCTATACATTACTTTTTTGTACTTTTGTATCATACTTTCTGATTAAATGACCTTTGTAAGTCTTGGTAACATTTACATATGGCTTTAAGTTGGCATTTTTCATAATAATCGGTTTTAATGTTAATGTAATGATATGTCACAGAAAGTATACCTAAAAAACCGAGTTAATAACTCGGTTTTCCTTTTTTTATATCTTTTCCCTTTTTTGTTTTAATGCACCTTAAACATGATCGGTAACGTATATTTTACTTTTACGTTTTGATCTCTTTGTTTTCCTGGCTCCATTTTTGGAAGTAATTTTACCACACGTTCCGCTTCTTTTTCTAATTTTGGATGTGTTCCTCGTGATTGAATTCCTGTTACATTTCCTTTTTCATCAATGATGAATAATACATTGATTCGTTGTACGCCGCTATCCAAATTCAAATCTTCAGCAATTCCTGTATTGAATTTTCTATTGATGAGCTTTTGAATTTTTTCAGACATACATTTTTTTCTTTCTTTTTTACTTTTAAATTTTTCGCAACCTGGATAGATTGGTGCATCTTCAATAAAAGCAAAAGGAACTTCTTCAACTTCTTCTTCTGGATCTAAAACATCTACATCGCCAATATTCACAAGTTTTGATACTTCTTTTGGCTTTGTTTCCGTTTGCAACACTTCTTTTTTAATGATTTTCGTGTCATCGTCAACTTCTGTCACGTCGTCGTAAATCATTTTTGATTCTACTTTTGGCTCTGGCTCTGGCTCTTCCACTTTGATGATTTCCTCTTGAAAGACAGGAACATATTCCATCGTGTCTTCTAGAAGGTCATCTTCAATACTTACCACTTCTGGCGCGGCATCTACAGTTTGAATTTGAAATAGTGTGTACACAATGAATAAACTCAGCATGAGGCTTACTGAGAAACGTAGTAGTGGACTTCTTTCGATTTTTAAATCGTTCTTTTTAGCAAGGTGACTTTCATGTACACCAGTTGCGTTCACATCTTTGTTGTGACTTGCATTTTTCATATTAATCGGTTTTAATGTTAATGTTGTGTTAACATCAAGAAACGTACCAAAAAGAAAAAGCCTGAGCGAAATGCTCAGGCTTTGTGTATATTTTATGTTTTTTTAACTTACTGTACTTTGAAAACGATTGGTAACGTATAGTTTACACCTACTGGCTTTCCTCTTTGTTTCCCTGGTTTCATTTTTGGAAGACTTTTAATTACTTTTTCAGCTTCCTTTGCTAATCTTGGATGCGGCGCTCTTGAACGGACATTTGTAATATTTCCTTGTCTGTCAATTTTAAATACAACAAAGATTTTCTGTACACCTTCTAAATCTAAATCAGAAGCTAATTCCGTGTTGAATTTTTTGTTTACGTGCTTTTGCACTTTGTCAGACATACATTTTTTACGCTCTTTCTTACTCTTGAATTTTTCACATCCAGGAAAGATTGGTGCATCTTCAATTACTGAGAATGGTACATCTTCAATAACTTCTTCTTCTTCTACCACTTCAACGTCTTCAACTTCTTCGATAATTTCGTCTTCTGTTGTTTCTGTTGATTCGATCACCGTTTCTTCTACTTCTTCTTCATCTTCTACAACTTCGATGATTTCTGGAGCTGGTGGCGGTGGCGGTGGTGGCGGTTGTGTTAATTGCTCGGTGATAATCATTTCTTCTTCATTATCTTCGATCAATTCAACTGTTTCTTCTTTTACGACTTCGTCATAAGCTGTCCACTCCATACCTTGCCAAATAAGGAATGTAACTAATGCTAACCCTAAGGATAGGTAAAACAAACTGTTTTTTCTCAAGTCAGCATCTGGATTCTTCTTTGCTTCCATAATAATATAGTTTTAATGGTTGCTAATTTAATTATTTATTAGCAGAAATAACAATTAATTCTGCGTTTTTAACTTTATATGCTTCGCAATAAACCATTTTATTACGAATATTGCAAGGATTATGCCAATAGTATTTGCAAGTGCATCTTGCCAATCGCCTTGTCTTGTGGTTACTAAGGTTTCTTGCATTATTTCTACTGCAATTCCGTAAATAAAACATACAATACCACTTACGATAAGTGCATTTTTTTTCAATACTTCATTTGTAATTCCTCTCGAAAAGGCAAAATACCAAGTAACTGTTAGAGAAAAATAGATAATGATGTGCATTACTTTGTCTGCGTACGAAAAATGAAATGCTTGCGGGCCTTTTATTTGTATTAAACTAAGTACCGTAATCGCAATCGTCCAAGCAATCGCTACGACAGAAAAGATATACTTACGCACCTACGACTTCTTTGTATCCTTCATGGTCTAATAAGCCATCAATTTCCGAAGAATCTTTGATGCTAATTTTTATCATCCAACCGTCTCCATACGGATCAGTATTAACCAATTCTGGATCGTCTTCTAATTTTTCATTCAGCTCTAGTACTTCTCCAGTTAATGGCATGAATAAGTCTGATACTGTTTTTACCGCTTCTACGGTTCCAAAAACTTCATCTTTGTCAACTTCTTCATCTAAAGTATCAACGTCTACATATACGATATCACCCAATTCGCCTTGAGCAAAATCTGTAATTCCAACAATTGCAGTGTCACCATCAATTTTAATCCATTCATGGTCTTTTGTATACTTTAATTCTGCTGGTATATTCATTTTTTTGAATTATTTAGTGTTATGTGAGCAAAAATACTTTTTTCTCTTTAAGTTTTCAACCTCTAGTATTGTTAATTTCCAAAATTGTATCGAAGTGTAATTCCTGACCTAATGGTTGTTTGTGGAAATGCTGTTGATACTGCAAATTCCGAGAAAGTATGATCGTAATAAAACAAGGCTGTTAGGTTTTTACTCAACGCATAATCTGCTGTAAATTTTAAGGACCATAAGGTTTGTCCGGCAGTAACTTGATTGTTGAATAAATCTAAGCTTCGTATGATGGTAATGTTATCTCGTAAAGATAAATCGGCCTTTAAGTTTAAGTCCCCTTTTAGCGTGGTTTTCTTTCCTGCAATTCTAGTGTCGATACGTACATCTTTGAAACGATATCCTAATCCAACAATGTATTCATTTCCAGAAACTTCTGTAAGTAAGTTATTGTCAAAACTTAAAGATAATGCACGATCACGCTTTACTTCCGCTAAGATTTTTACAGAGTTTTTCATCTCCATATCAATTCGAATTAACGGATTGAACTGTTCTACCAAGTTGATATTAGAGAATATGTTTTGATTGTGGAAGTTTCCACCTTGATCTAAATTGGAAGCTCCAAACGGATCAGAAGCGTCATAATCTAAGTTATTTCTAAACGAATTAACAGTATAACTTGAACGATATCCATGTGTCAATGAGAAACGTTTGAAACGCTTTTTGAACCATTTTAATCGCATTAAACCTGTATATTTCAACGTCCAGTTTGGAATTGGCACATCTCTGAAAGCACCTAATTTTACATCATTGGCATCTTGTCCTGTATATGCTGCGATGAACGCTGGCAATAATACGGCCTGATTGGTTTTTCCGAATCCATCAGGGAAACCGTCGCCATCTGTATCTGTCAATGGTTGTCCGTTGGCAATTGCTAAACGACGCGCAATGATTTGTCGGTTCGTTTCAAAATCTTGAAAAGTAGCTGATTGGTTTTCGTCACTCTGCTTGAAAGCTGTTTTGATAAGTAAGGTAGAAATTCCAAAGTTTCCAAAGGTATTCCCAGCGCCATTTGGCGAGAGTGAAACATATTCACCATTTTGCACAGCAAACTGCTCTGAGAAATTTTCTGAGAAGTTACGGTTTGCCACTACATCAATTTTTAAATCGCGCATTGGCTCTACCATTGCTGTGATGTCTAAATTTTTGTTGTGCACTTGCGTGAATTGCTGGTTGAATCCTGCAAATTCTGTTAAGTATCCTTGTCGTGCTGCTTCAAATCGAACATCTGCCTGGCTACCAAACACGAATCCTGGAGATGGTTTTAGGGTTCCAATGAATCCGATAGATGGCGTATATCCTGGCAATACTTTACCATTGTTTTCAGAGTAACTAATGTTCACTCGCTTCACACTTCCTACAACATCAACCAACGTATTGAATATTTTGGTACCAATACTCGATTTTTTAGTTGTGTTTTTAGGATCTTTATTTGCATTTGCTTCTGGAACTCCAGGTCTACGCGCGTTTCTATTTTTCAGCGTGGTTTTACGATTGGTTTTTCCTTTTCGTACAAAACCTAAATATTTGTAAAACTTCGTCATGTCTAACGTAGCATTTAGGTTATGCGTATTGGCATTTTGAATCGTGTTCAAACGCTCGCCCGCTACTTCTTGTAATACATCCGATCCACGCTGCCAGTTGAAATCTCCCGTATAGCTATACGCTGCCGTTAGGAAACTAAACGTTGGAATTTTATTCAGTGGCAAATCATATGTTAATTGCAAGGATTGTGTATGCGTATTCGGCTCTCCAATATCCCAGAATCCGTCCCAAATACCTAAATTTTGATCAATGTTTCCGTCTTCATCAAAGAAATTGTTGACAATATTGTTATTGGCTGCGGTAAAATTGAAACGCAACGAATTCGTTAAATTGTAATTAATCGCATACGACCAATCAAATAAGAAATTACGCT